>JBAZOP010000161.1 GCA_041648665.1 bacterium
CGCCGGGGCCTGCACCGTCCGCTCCCCGGGCATGGGCCTGTCCTGGGGCGCGTGCCGTGGCTTGGCGGTCCCCGCTGCCCAGCCGGAGGTGAACGTGGCCAGGGCCTCGTGCTCCCCCAGCCCCGCGACCTGGGCAGCGGCCACAAGTTCGGCCTGCGCTACCTCCCGGTCCATGCCCTGACTCGCCAGCGTTCCGAGTGCGTGAGCCGCCGTGTTCAGTGTACTGTTCCTCTGTCCCTCTGGCGCGGTCCTGACTCGCTCGGCTTCGTCCGCCAGCGCCTTCGCGATGTAGGGGTCCATCCGGGCCGGGCCGGGGTGGGCAGCGGGCTGATGTGGTGCAGGTTCGGGCCGGGTCAGCCGGGCAAGTACCCATGGGGGCAGGTCAGCAACGGGCACGTCATCGGGGCTGTGTCCGGGCCGCCAGGAGTACACCCCGCCGTTCGGATGCCGCGAGCCCACCGCCACGACATAGCCGTGCGTGGTCTTGATATCGACAGAGCGTGCTAGCGCGCCAGCGCTGTTCTTGATTGCCACATCGCCGCGAACCTTGTAGTAGTGATGCTGCCCACCGCCGGGTGTGTCTACGACAGGCGTAGCGGGCCAATCCCCCTCCGGTAGTACACCGCCTTTATAGGCGTCCACGTCCACGACGATCAAACCGCCCGAAGGTTCGCCGCAACGCAGGGCCAGGTTCCGGCCTTGCTGTTCTACCCAAACGGGGAGGTCGTCCTCTGTCGAACGTGGCGCAGTTGTCCAGCCGCTCGGTGGGGGAGCCTTCTCCCCAGCGGGGAGCGGGCAGTAGCACCACCCCATCCGCTGCCCAGCCCAAGCCTCGGTCAACAGCACCGGGGGCGGTTCCTCACGCGGGGACTCAACGATATCCGTCCATTCGTGACATGCACAAGCAGCCATTACATGTACCTCACTACTTCTCTGTGGGCATGGGCGTGATGGTGTGCCGTTCAATCCAAGCCTCAACATCGCTGCGCTTGTACCGAACACTCCTTCCCAGCTTGACGTAGGGGAGGTCGTTCGCCGCGTGGCCTTCTCGCCAGCCTTCGCACCGGGCCCTCCGCAACGAGATACAGGCGAGACCGGTCATCTCATGCACCTGACGATCATTCAATAGTTCAACGGGACTCATGGGTTTGATCCTTTCACGATTGCGCCGTGCCTATCACTGCGCTCTGTTCATCACTGTACCACAAGTAGATGTGCCTGTCAATACCAAATCTTGGGCGATACTGGCGTAAGCGTAAGTGCATGACTGATAGGGAGTTGCGCGGATGTGCGGTCAAAAGCGGATCTGACAACGGGCCTAATGTCAAGATCAACGTGTGCAGAAACAACACCGCCCGCCAACCTCAACCGAGGTCAACGGGCGGATGTGCTGGGGGATGGGGGGTGTGCTACTCGTCTATGTCTGGGTTTGTCAGGTCCACCGGGTTACCGTCCTCATCAACGATGCCGATACGTTGGGTGTCCCCGCCTGCCGATGCCGCCTTCCTGCACCGCTCCATGTCCGCCACCGCCGCCGATAGGGTCCGATGCCGCCGGGATACGGGTGCATCGCTCATCTCATACTGCACTCTGTAGATCATCTCTGCTCCTCTCTGGTCTCGCCGAAAAAGCCTTCCTACAATGCCCTAGGTTCAACGATCTCCGGGGCGGTTGTCTTTCAGCCTGCCGGAAGCGCCGTAATGACGCCCTAAGGACTTTTGGCCGGGTTTCGCGGGTCAACCCGTGCAGGCAAGGATACCAGAACCGCCACCATGATGCCAGCCGTCCAGCAGGGGCACCACGGGGCCGCCGTCCAGCAGGGGCATCCCGGTATGGCCGGGCCTGCACCGGTCGTGTCCGCGTCGAGCACCTCGTGGCCGGTCATGTACCTTGCCCAAGATGGGCCTGAATCTGCAAGACTGCCTATGCTAGGCGGTTTTTGCCCATGCCTTTGTCCGCCACGAACCGCACGAATCACCAATGTTTACGGGCACTTCGTGAACCGGGCCGTAAGTCCGCATACCACAGCAGGGGCGCCGTAAGTCCACCCTAAGTCCGCCAGGTACGATTTCGGGGCCTCAGACGTGTCTCTCGTGAAGTCGACATGCCCGTGTCGAGTGAACCGCTCCCCACCTCTGCCGTCATACCGGGTCCGTCCACATCGAGGGGCACTTCGTGACCCGTACGCAGTCAGCGCCGGGAATCATGCGTAGGATGCCCGTGGCGGCGTTTTTGGGTGCCGGGTCGATAGGGAGTGCCACCCGCGAAGCCGTTGCGCCCCAGCGCCCCCCTGGGAAGCGGTCTGGCGGTTCGCATGCGGATAGTTAGGCTGCCTAATTGAATATGCACGGACTATCTCTGCGAAGGGCGGGGTTATGGCGCGCAGAGGCCTCCCGGTACCCCCCAGGAGTACCTTTTCTACTTGTGTGGTACACCACCCCCCTTTTTATGGGGCACCAGAAACTCAAGGAACTACGCCTTTTATGAGGTCCAAGGAAATGCCCGTATTCCGTAGAACCGCGCGCCCACTTTTTACAGGCTCCAGAAACTCAAGGAACTACGTGGTTCCCATCCGCTCCCCAGCCAGCGGCGCGGCCTGTCCGGCCCAGATACGCTACGGGGGAAGAAGTCCGTGCCCTTACCGCACGGATCTTTCCCCCCGTAGGGGTGCGGTCGTGCGGAAAGGTTAAGTCCTTGATATGACACGACTTATGACTGCGTGCGGTAAGAAGGTCCGTGCGGTAAGGGTAGCGTCTTCGTAAACCCTTGCGGCACAAGCACTTCCACTTACCGCACGGGGTCCCGTGCGGTCCGTGCGGTAAGGTCCCCCGTGCGGTAAGGTCCCTCATGATTCCGTCCTGCGCGGGACCTGCTTGGGCTTGCCAGCGCCGGGCACCGGGTCGTAGTAAAGCAGCTTCGCCGCCACCGCCGCATCTATCAGGCGCCCGATGTCCTTCACTCGGATCCCCTGGACCAGGAGGGCAGACCGGATTGCGCTGTCCTCTCTGGCGATCTGATTCTTGCCCAAGTTCTCCGGGTTTGTCCCGATGGTGGCCGCCACGAGGTGCATCGCCTCGGTCTCGCCCGCCACCTTGGGGACCGCCACCTCCATCATAACGCCGCCCATTGTTTCGTGCTCTGGGCAACCGGGGGAGTCCAGGATTCGCCGAAGAAGGACAGGGGCACGAAGCCGGGCGCTGTAGTTCGACTTGACCAGGTCAATGGCGATGAAGTCATTCACGCACTCGCCCTTCGCCGCTATAGCGGTTGCGATCTCCTTGGAGATCACGCCGAGGTTGAGCATAGCGCGGCAGTCATCCCGGTTCGCCGAAGCACCTCGGCTTGCGCCGCTGTCCATGGAGTTCTCCTTCGCTTTGGACACGTGCTGGGTGACAAGCGTCGTCATATCAGTACGAAGCCGCCGGAGCAATCCGTACCATTGCACCGTCTCGTCATTACTGCTTTCATCCAGCCCGAAGAACTGGGCTTTCGGATCGATAACGAGCAGACTCGGTTCGTAGTCGTCGACCAGCTCCTGCAGCGCGGCATAGGCCTGAGTGCCGCGAACATCACGAGCCGCGTCGTGGCCTGCCAGCGGGGCAGCAACACCGCATACAAGGTGAAGGTTCTCGGCAATCAGGTCCGCCCGATCTGCCAGTGTGGGGAATGCCCTGAGCACACGCCGATACCGCCGATGTACTTCGTCTTCTCCGTCTTCGCCGAGGATAGCGAGCACCGGGGCCGGTCCCATGGGCGCGAAGGAGGGAAGGATGGTGACGCCAGCGGCCAGGCTCATGCTGATTTCCAGGGCCAGCCAGCTCTTGCCAGAGCCACCCATCGCCGTCAATCCGGCAAGGACGCCGCTCGGTATCATCCCTTCGAAGAGCCACCTCATGGGGGGCGGTTCCGTCTCGTGCCAGCGCGCGCTATCGACTACCTGGAACCGGGCCTGCACCGCCGCCGGTCCTGGTTCCTGCACCTGGTCCGGCATCGTGGCCGCATACGCCGCCGGGGCCTGCACCGTCCGCTCCCCAGCCGGGGCATCGAGCACGTCGGTCCACTCGTGGCATCCCCCATCGGCCTCGGCCACGGGCATGGGCCTGTCCTGGGGCGCGTGCCGTGGCTTGGCGGTCCCCGCTGCCCAGCCGGAGGTGAACGTGGCCAGGGCCTCGTGCTCCCCCAGCCCCGCGACCTGGGCAGCGGCCACAA
>JBAZOP010000162.1 GCA_041648665.1 bacterium
TTATTCGGCGCCATTCCCTATAGAAATCGGCCATGTATCCGGTTCTCTTCAAGATTCCCCTCTTTGGCGGGATCACGGTCTACAGCTACGGCGTGATGGTGGCTCTGGGTTTCATCGCGGCGCTTGCCTGGATCAACTACGACAGCAAGAGGCAGGGGCTCAACTCCGCCAAATCGATAGACCTCGCATTCTACCTTATCCTCGCGGCCATAGTCGGCTCCAGGATCCTCCACGTGATCGTGAGCGAGAGGCAGCGGTTCATCGACGACCCCCTCATGATCATCCGAATCTGGGAGGGGGGGCTGGTCTTCTACGGCGGTTTGATCGCCGCGCTGGCGGTCGCATATTGGTACATGCGCAAGCACAGGATGCCCGCGCTCAAGGCGTGCGACGTCTTCTCCCCGGCTATAGCGCTGGGCCACGCGGTCGGGAGGATAGGGTGTTTCCTCGCGGGGTGCTGTTACGGCAGGGAGGCGGACGCGGCCTCCTGGTATTCGGTCGTGTTCCCAAACGACCCGCATACATTCGCGCCGCCTGGGCTTGCGGTCTATCCCACGCAGCTCATGGAGTCGGCCGGGGAATTCATGAACTTCGCGCTGCTCATGATCGTCCGGCGCTACAAGCGGTTCGACGGCCAGGTGCTGGCATGTTACATAATGATCTACGCCCTGATCAGATTGACGATGGAGTTCTTCCGGGGCGACGTGGAGCGGGGGTTCGTGTGGGAGCCGTGGCTCTCCACCTCCGGATTCATTTCGATTCTTCTGTTCGCCGTCGGCGCGTACATATACGTCCATCTGCGAAGGCGCGCGAAAACCGCAGGCAGGAGGGGATCATGAGGAGCGGGGCAATGGCGGCGATGATAGCGGCGTTGGCATGCGGGTCGTGCTCGAAGCCCATGGTGACCGGGCGAGTGACGCCCGACGTTCGATATTTCAGCCGGGACTACGCCTCCAATCCGAACGACACCTACTACGCGGTCCGCTGGGCGCTCAAGGAGACGGGGTACCCCGTAGAGGGAGAGGACCTGCCGGGCGGGGTGATCACCACGAAGTGGCTTCCCGTCACCTCCGACTCGCATTACGTGGAGGTCTTCGGCGAGCCGGACTACGGCGTCACGAATTCATATTATCAGATCGAGGTGCACATCAGCTCCGACTCGGGCAGGACCGTGGTGGAGGTCGGCGCGCGCGCCAAGACGGTGGCGCATAACCTCAAGAGTTCAGGCGTTGAGGAGCGCAAGGTGCTGGCCCGCATCGGCGATTATCTCAGGAGCGGCGAACCCAATGTGACGAACCTCGGCATAAACGAATAAGCGGTCAAGAGAGTCTATGGAAACCAACTACAAGGATACGCTCAACCTTCCGTCCACGGACTTCCCGATGAAGGCGAACCTCGCCGAACGGGAGCCGCAGCAGCTCGCCCGTTGGCAGGAGGAGCGCCTCTATCACAGGATGGTGGAGGCGAGGAGGGGCGGACCGCGCTATATACTGCACGACGGGCCGCCCTACGCAAACGGCCATCTGCATCTGGGCACGATACTCAACAAGATACTCAAGGACATCGTGGTCAAGTACAAGAACATGTCCGGCCTCTGCTGCGAGTTCGTACCCGGCTGGGACTGCCACGGGCTGCCGATAGAGCTCGAGGTCGATCGCAAGCTCGGGCCGAAGAAGCGCACGATGGAGCCCATAGACGTGCGCCGCGCCTGCCGCGAGCACGCGGAAAATTTCGTGGGGATCCAGCGCGATGAATTCATGAGGCTCGGGTGCCTGGGACGCTGGGAGAAGCCCTACAAGACGATGAACTTCGACTACGAGGCATCCATAGTGCGGGAGTTCGGCAAGTTCGTGAAGGCCGGTTCGGTCTTCAAGGGCAAGAAGCCGATCTACTGGTGCGCGTCGTGCCGCACCGCCCTGGCCGAGGCGGAGGTGGAATACGCGGACCGCGCCTCCCCATCCATATACGTCAAGTTCAGGCTCAAGGACGACGAGGACCTTCGCAAGCAGTGGAAGCTCGGCTCGGAGCCGATCTTTCTCGTGATATGGACCACGACCCCGTGGACCATACCGGCCAACCTCGCGGTGGCGCTGAATGCGGACCTCCCCTACGTCGCTGTGAAGGTCGAAGGCGAGGTCTGGGTCTTGGCGGAGGGGCTGCTCGATACGGTGATGGAGGCGGTGGGTCGGACGTACAGCACCGTGGTGGGGAAACCCGAACCTGCGAAGCTCGAACACAGAAAATGCGCGCACCCCTTGATAGATCGCGACTCGCTCGTCATCTTAGGCGAGCACGTGACGCTTGAGGCCGGCACTGGTGCGGTGCACACGGCGCCGGGCCACGGCCAGGATGACTACGAGGTCGGCCAGCGCTACGGCCTTCCGGTGCTCGCGCCCGTTGACGACGCGGGCCGCTTTACCAAGGAAGCCGGGCTCGATTGGCTCACCGGCCTCTTCGTCGAGGACGCGAACGCCCCGATCATAGAAAAACTGAAGGAGAAGGGCGCGCTCGTCGGTTCGAAGTCGATCACGCACTCGTATCCGCACTGCTGGCGCTGCAAGAAGCCGATCGTATTCCGCTCCACGGACCAATGGTTCATCTCGATGGAGAAGGGCGGACTCAGGGAGAAAGCGCTCGATGCGATTGAGAAGGTCCAGTGGATACCGCCGTGGGGCCGGAACCGCATAATTGGAATGATCTCCGCCAGACCCGACTGGTGCATCTCCAGGCAGCGGCTCTGGGGGGTGCCGGTGGTGGCGCTCGTCTGCCGCTCGTGCGGCAATTCGCATACGTCGTCCGACATAGTCGAGAAGACGGTGTCGATCTTCGAGAAGGAGGGGGCCGACGCATGGTACGCGAGGCCTGCCTCCGACTTCGTGCCTAAGGGGCATCGGTGTCCGGGCTGCGGCGAAGAGAAGGAATTCGGCAAGGAGCCGGACATACTCGACGTGTGGTTCGACTCGGGGGTTTCTTACGCAGCGGTGCTCGAATCGGAAGAGGGGATAAAGGATCAGGCCGACCTGTATCTCGAGGGCAGCGATCAGCACCGCGGATGGTTCCATACGTCGCTGCTCACCTCCATCGGCACGCGCGGCCGCGCGCCCTACAGGAGGGTCTTGACCCACGGGTTCGTCGTGGACGGGGAGGGCAAGAAGTACTCCAAGTCCGCGCGCAACTACGTGCCCCCTGAGAACCTGATAAAGCAGCACGGCGCGGAGATCCTGCGCCTGTGGGTCGCTTCGGAGGACTATCGCGACGACATCCGTTTCTCAAACGAGATACTGACCCGCACCGTCGAGGCGTACCGAAAGATCCGCAACACAGCCCGCTACATACTGGGCAATATAGGGGGCTTCGATCCTGACAAGGACTTGTTGCCAGAGGCGGAGTTGCCGGAGATCGACCGCTGGGCCCTCTCCGAGCTCGCCAGGGTGAGAGGCCGCGTGCTCGCGGCCTACGAGGAATTCGAGTTTCACGCGATCCTGCAGGCGCTGAACCGATTCTGCACCGTGGAGATGTCTTCGTTCTACATGGACATACTGAAGGACCGCCTCTACGCCGAGAGACGCGACGGCAAGGCCAGGCGAGCGGCGCAATCTGTGCTGTGGAGAATACTTGACGAGATGACGAGGCTCATGGCGCCGGTCCTCTCCTTCACGGCGGACGAGATATGGAATGCCATGCCCAGGCGCCGCGGTTCTCCTGACTCCGTGTTTCTCGCGGAGATGCCGAAGGCATCGGAGCCGGACGCAGGGTTACTGGCTCGCTGGCAGAGACTGATCGACGTGCGTGGCGTAGTCACCAAGGCGCTCGAGGGGGCCAGGGCCGACCGTTTCATCGGCAATCCGCTCGCCGCGAAGCTTTCGATCGAATGCTCGGACGAGCTCAAGGCGTTTCTCGAGGGGTTCGGATCGGATCTGCCGGACCTCCTGCTCGTCTCCGGGGTCTCCTTCGGCAAGGCGCAGGGAAAATATCTGGAGAAGAGCGCGGATATCGAGGGGCTTTCGGTCTCGGTCGAGAAGGCGGAGGGCGAGAAGTGCGCTAGGTGCTGGAAGTATTCCAAGAGCGTGGGCAGTCATGAAAAACATCCTGCGGTGTGCGACAGATGCTACTCTGTCCTGGAGTGATCGGCGGATATGAAGAAAAAATACTGGATCCTTTTGACGACGA
>JBAZOP010000163.1 GCA_041648665.1 bacterium
ACGCGCGCCAACAACGTCACGCCGGAGCACACCGTCGAGCTGCTGGATGCGTTCTCCGCGCTATACGTCGACAATGATCGCCAGCGCGCCCGTGCGGACTTGGCCGAAAAGCAAAGGGACTACTGGATCGAGCGGGCCACGCTACACGGCCACGGGCCTAGCGGCGATGAGCTGCCGTTTGGGGAGGAGGTAGCAGAGAATGAGCGATGAAACGCGCCAACTGCTGGCCGATGCGCTGGAGGAACTGGAGCGCATAGCCAGCCGACAATCCAGCATCTATTCCAGCACGCACTACTGCATACTATGCGGTTTTGCGACGCCAGTTTCGTCTGCCCTGGGGCACGAGCCGGGATGCACCATCGTTCGGCTGCGTGAAGCGTTGCAAGTTGATAGCGAGGAGGCCAGTGATGACCAGAGTTGAGCGCATCAATAGCGCCGTGGATAGCGTTGTCGAGGTCGTCGAGCACACCGCCGCTAGCCTCGCTATCCCGGTAGCGGACGGCGTGGTGTCCTGGCTAGCCGCTGAAAACATGGTACGCACTTTGGGTTTTTCATGGCCCGTGTCGATCATGACCGGCGTGGCGCTGGAGGGCTGCGGTATCGTCGTTAGTCGCGCCGCGCTCAGGGTGCGCCGCTATAACCAGACCCGTGGCGCCAAGCCACCCGCGCTAGAGTGGCTAGCCTGGACACTACTCGGCGCGCAGTTCGCCGTGGGCGCCGTGCTCGTCACCGTCAACACGGTAGCGACCAGTAGCATGCTATTCGGCCTGTTGACGCTAGCGACGCTCAGCGCCGTGGGCACTTTGGCGCACATGCTAGAGAACGACGTGGCAGAGACTAGCCATAGCGCCGACGTGTTGCCATCGTCGGAGCGCGTAGCCGAGGTGATAGCCGAGATAGCCCCTGCCACGGCTAAGGATCGCGTCATGTGGGCCTACCGCGAGAATCCGCACGCCGACAAGCGCGAGGTAGCACAGGCGCTTGGCATCGGATACTCTACCGTTAGCAAGGCATACCGCGAGCTGCTAGCCGCTGGCGCTATCGAGCACAACGGAGAGGATGGCCGCTAATGGGTAAGCCCTGGTGGGACAACGCCCTGGTCGGCGCTATCGCCGCGGGTCCACTATGCTACATGCTCTGGCGCTGGATGGACCCGCGCCACAAGCACGCCGATAGACGTAACCTGTTCATGGCCGTGCTATTCATCGCTACCGTAGCCTATCTATGGTGGAGGTTCCCATGAGCCTGTTCTGCCGCCTGTTCGGCCATCGTCCTGGCCCGGAGCGCAAGTCGAACACCTGGAGCATCAAGGGCCGCTATCGCATCTGCCGCCGTTGCAAAACACACCTGTGGGCCGGCGATCCCCGACGGGAGGTAAAATCATGAGCCTGCTAGGTTTGCACCTCGACAAGCCGCGCCGCGGCACGCAACACTCGGACGCTATGCTCCGTATCCTTGGCGTGTGCCACCAGCACGGCATAGCGACGCGCCTGGTTCACACCGCTAATGGCGACTATCGGCAAACGCTCATCGAAGCGGGTATCACCGACGTGCCCGATAACATGCCCTTCGTGCGCTATAGCCTGCATGTCTTGGATACGAGCGTGCTACGCAAGCTGCTATCGCTAGCGCCCGCGTTCGCTACTGCGCTAAACGTCGATAGCGTCCAGGTAAAGCGCGAGGGCGATACCGTCTGGGTCCGTGTCGCCACACCACACCAGAGCGTCGCGTTGACCTACGCCGCTGCTTTTGCGCTATGCCCCGACATGCCCGCCGATCATCTGCTGCTAGGCCAGGATGACGAGGGGGATCAGATGACACTCGACACCACGGCCAACGTGCATGTCCTGGTAGCCGGGCAGACACATAGCGGCAAGAGCACCCTACTCCGCACCATGGCGCTATCGGCGCTCGTGGCTCAGCGGCCCGTGGCGCTCGTAGATCCATCCGGCGATATAGCGCCGCTCTCGGGGATGCCCGCCGTATGGCAAGGCGGTTACTTTGACAGGCTAGACGATATAGCCGCCGTGTTATATTTCCTAGCACAGCGCACTCGACATAACCTAGATACGCCATTACTACTATTCGTAGATGAGGGCACGGAGCTTTGCCGCAACGCGGCCAACGCCGACAACCTATCCACCATTGCCAGGATGGGGCGGCACATCGGCCTGCGGCTGATATTCGGGGCCCAGACGCTCACCGGGCTCCCCGCCGACATCAAAGCCAACCTCCTGGCGCGGCTGATAGGGCGCACGTCCGACGCGCAGCAATCCGCATGGCTGGCCGGGCGCAAGCGGGCAGGGGCGGAGTACAGCCACGGGCGCGGGGACTTTACCGCATTCACCGCAGCCACGGGCAGGGAGGGCGCGCACTTTCAAGCGGCCTGTCCCGATGACACGCTGGACGCGACATGGCTCAAGCGCTACCCGCCGCGGCGCGGTGTGGTTCCGGTGTGGCAAGCGGATATGCCTGCCGCCGAGTACGGCGGCCATCAAATCACACCAAGCCCGCAAGCGGCCACATTCGCCTCGGAGATGCCCGTCGGCGATCCTGGCCGACGCTGCGACGATCTGCCCGCAGACGTGGCGCGCAAGATCGCGGCCTACTATGCGGCCAACCATCGCCCCCCTGCCCGGCGCATGATAGCCGGGTGGATTCAGGAGCGCGACATAGACAAGGACAAACATCATCGCTGGCTGGGCGCGGTATTGCCAAGGAGGGCGCTACGATGAAAACCGAGCGCTACATGCTATGGGTGTGGCTGGGGTCCATCACATGGGGATGTTTCGGCGTAGTCCAGACGTTTCACCCCATCCCCACCGACGTGCTGCTAGAGTGGGGCGAGCGGATTATCCTCATCCTGGCGCTGTACCTGTTCGGCAAGCTAGTGGTGGCCTACCTGGCGCATCGCGCGCACACCATCCCGGCCACGGCGGAGCGCGCTATGCCCAAGCCCGCAGCCCCCAGGCGCGAGGCTTTTAACGTCAACACTCAACGCGCCACGGTCGGCAGGAGGTCGGTGTGAATATCCGCGGTGTGAATCATCTGCTATATGCCGTACACCAAAACACCCGTCGCGTGTGGCTGGCTTGGCACACCATAGATATGAGACGAGCCACACCACACCGCACACCATGCCCTCTCCGCACCATCCTCCTAGCCAACGGCGCGCTGTTCGTGTTCGGCGTCCTCGGATACCTGGCCTACCTGCTCCGATAAAGCCCCAAGCCCACATTGCCCCATTTCTAATAGAATCTTTACGTATAACGTATTGACACCGTACCAACGTTGTGATACAATGTAGACAAGATCGAGCACAGAGATACGGAAGGGGAGACAGAATGGAAACCAAGCCAGTGACAGCCAAGGACATCCGCGACTACCTGGACCAGAACATCGACAACCTGAATACGGCATACTACGGCGGTACGGGTATCACGGTCAGCTTTCGGCAGTTCTGCGCTAACCGCGCTGCCGCGGCGCTAGGAGTCAAGGATGCCGCTAGGGTAGCCAAGGTCTATGAGATCGTAGACGCTTATGTGTGGGATTTGCAGCCGTAGTCAATCCCCGGCCCGGCCAACAACCGGGCCACAAAGTTGAGCAAGGAGAACACAGAATGAACATCCAGAGCATCTACGTAGAGTTGGACCGGGAAGGCACCGAGGGCATGATGCCGGACTACCGCGGCGAGCAGCTAGCCAAGACCGTCAAGAACTACTGCGAGACATATGAGGACCAGATACGCAGACTGTACCCGCTGGCGGCCATCGACGTTTCGGCCTACCAGAGCCGGACCTACAGCACAGTCGAGGTGAACCGCTACGAGTTCCGTATCCCGGTCAATGGCGAGGATGTCGAGGACGCCGACCGCGAGCTGGCTAACGTCGCTGAGGTTGTCGAGCGCATCGGCTACAAAATGCTGGACCTGGCCGACCAGTGGGACACCGTTCGCTAATTCATCAAGGCCCAGCCCGCGGGGCGATACGCGGGCAGAGAGGATACGAGAATGAACCCGTTGAGCGAGTATTGCCGAGAGGCCATCATGGACGACGACGGTAATGAGTTGGTTGTCGAGTACTGCAAGTGCCCCAAGTGTGGCGAGCGACGCATGGACTATCTAGCCACCGATGACGGCAT
>JBAZOP010000164.1 GCA_041648665.1 bacterium
ACTCATCAATGCCGCAGGCCGCAAGAAAGGCACCTCTGCCGGATTGCGGATCATCTATTGCAGCGAGGTAAACGATCTCGACCTACGAGATCCCGAGACAGGGCGCTACACGGTGCCCGTGGACTTCAAGCTCACATATAGGGAGGTCTGACCATGGCTCAGACGAGTGTGCAGGTAGAGAATGCGATCCGGTTTGGATCGGCGAAGTTCGAGATGGGGGCCACCGTCGGGGCGCTCGTGGATATCGGGGCGATCCGCAACGGCGTGTGGGAGTACCGCTTCGACAAGGTGACGGTCAAGTCGGACAACGCGGGAACGATCATGGAAGCGATCCGAAACGAAGAATGTGGGATCTCTGCCGACCTCATGGAAGTCAACCTAGAGAAGCTTTCATCGTTCTACTCTGGCGTCCTGACGCATGCGACGGTTGCCGCCGCGCCGGTTGCCGTGACGAATGAGGTCCAAGTCCTCACCGGAACGACAGAGAACGTCCTGACGTACCGCAACGGCGCGGGTACGGAAGTCGCTACGATCTCCGCAACGAGCGTATCCGGCGGCGGTACGACCTACGTCCGCGATTGCGACTACGTCATCAACGTCAACGCGGACGGCTACACGACGATTGCGCGAGCCTATCCGACGGTGATCGAAGGCGCAACGGCAGTCTGCGCAGTCACCGGAACGACGGCCTACTTCCTGAGCGCAGGCGCGTGGGACGTGCAGCCAGCCGTCGGCGATCACATCTATGTCACTGGGTTCACCGAGACGGCGAACAACGGAGTGAAAACGGTCACGGCAGTCACGGCTGACACGATCACGGTTTCCGAAGTGCTCGTCAACGAGGTTGAGGGCGACACCATCACGATCACCCGCGGCGCGATCCTGACGGGCGGGACGATCTACGTCAACTACACCTACACGCCGCTTGCCAGCCGAACGCTCAAGGGCGGCGGGCTCACCGAGTTCACCGCCCGCGTCTGCCGGTTCACGAACACGGACAGCGCCGGGAAGATCTTCCGTATCACGGTCTACAGCGCGACGCCGGAAAGCGGGATCACGCTCAACTTCCCGTCTGACGACGCCGACGATCCGATGCTCTGCCCGATCTCGATGACCGGCGTGCCGGATACGGCGCTGACTGCGGGAGAACAGCTTTTCCTAATCGAGGATGAGCAACATAGTTCATAGTACAATGCACGGTACTGGATGGATCGAGACGGCTAAGAAGCTGCGCGAAGCTGCCAGAAGAGCTGGCATTCGCATAGGCACAAGGAGGAACGATGCCGGAGAAAGAGAAGGAACTGGCGATGGGCCCGATCGTGAAAGACTTCGATAAGCTGGCTCCACAGCAGCGCCAGGCCCGACTTGGCGGGCGGGTGATCGACGTGACAACGATCCCCGCCCGTGTCCTCATGGAGGCGGCGCGATTCGCGGATGAGATGCAGAAGTACACCGGAGAGGAACGGCTGGACAAGGCGCTGTCGCTCGTTGTGCGCATCGCCAAGGTCCACGATCCCGAGATCACGCTCGACTGGTTGCTCGATAACGCGGATCTGAACCAGCTCTTGGCGCTCATCGACTTCACGCTCGAACCGTTGAAGACACGTGCCCGAGAGGAGCATGAGAAGAAGGGGGAAGCGGTAACGCCCGAGGGATAACGAGTATCGAACTCGGGCGGATACTGGCGCGGCTGTCGATTCTGTATCCCGGAACGACGCCGAACTACTGGCTAGACGGCCATCCGATAGAGGACTGGTACTGGTATCTCGGGATGGCGGAAGAGGAGCAGAGGAGAGGAACACAGATGATCGGCGAAGCGGTGATCGGGACATACGGCGCGGCGCTGGCGAAGAAGCCCTTGCCGAAGTCGAAACCGCTCATCGTCTCATCCGCTGACGAGGCACCGGATCGGGCAGCATTCTACAAGGACGAGTACGTGAGAAAGCACATCAAGCGAGGCTGACATGTCGACACTGCTCGGGACTCTGGGAATCGGGATCACGGCGGACCTCGCTGGCTTGGCGAAGGGGCTGGAAACAGCATCGAAGAGCCTGACGGACTTCGGACAGAAGACCGAGAAGATGGGCAAGTCGATCTCCGATACCGGCACCACAATGACGAAGTGGGTCACGGGTCCGATCGTCGCTGTCGGCGCGGCTGTTACTGCGCTCGCCGTCAACGTCGGGCAGTTCGCCGACAACCTCATGACACAGAGCCTGCAGACTGGGCTCTCCGCTAAGTCGCTACAGGAGTGGCGGTACATCGCTACCCTCTGTGGGGTCAGCGCGGACGCTGCCGTGACCGCGATCTATGGCCTCAGCCGCCGCATGGCCGAGCTAGAGAACGACACGGGGGAAGGCGCGGAGGCTCTCGCCAAGCTCGGGTTGACCTTTGAGGACATTCGTGGCAAGTCGCCGGAAGACGTGTTCACGCTGTTGCTCGATCGCCTATCGACGATCCCTGACGTGCTCGAACGGAACTCGATCGCATCAAAAACGTTGGGCCTCGGCTGGAAAGAGGTCGCACCGATCATCGCGGCGGGTGGTGACGAGATCGAGCGGCTCCGAGAAGAGGCCCACGATCTAGGCGTCGTCATCAGCGACGAGGGGATCAAGGCGGCGGCGGACTTCGACAACGCCTGGGACTCCATCACGGCGCAACTCGCAGCGGCAAAGAACGAGATGGGGATCAGCCTTGCGCCGATGATGCGCAATACGTTCGTGCCGATCATTCAGAACACAGTGATCCCGGCACTCAAAGACTTCGGCGAGAAACTGGCGGCGATCATCAAGTGGTTCGGCGATCTACCAGAGAGCACACAGAAAACGATCATCAAAGTCGTCGCTCTCGTCGCGGCTGTCGGCCCCGCTGTCCTCATTGTGGGGAAGCTCACGACGGCGGTCGGGCTGTTATCGAAGGCGCTCGGCGCATTCATGGCGAATCCGATCCTGTTAGGATTGGCCGCGATCGCCGCTGCGACGATAGCCGTCGTCTCCAAGTTCGCCGAAGCACGGCAAGCGGCGGCGGAACTTGAGCAGGCGTACATCGATCTTGGCGCTGGTCTGTTCGAGGCAAGCGGTACGATCAACAGCGCCCTAGAGCAGATGTCGAATGGCGTCGGGATGCTCGACCACATGATCGGAGAGGTCGCGTTCGACGACCTCATTGCCAAGCTGGATGAGTTGAAAATCGCGGTGCTCGATCTTCCGGCTGACGAGATCGAAGCCGCGTGGACTGATGGCGTAGATCAGATCTTCGACGCTCTCGAATCGGAATATCCCAAGTTAGAGAAGATCCTTGAGAGATACCGCCGTGGCTTCCTCGAAAAGGGTGAGGAGATGGCAGAGGATCTCATCTCTGGATTCAGCGAGCAGGCTTCGCAATTCGGGGCTGCGGTCTCCGATACGGTCTCTGCCGGGCTGGGCGCGGCGGCGAATGCGACCGAAGGCTTCGCCGCTGTCGGGACGAAAGCCGGTGAGTCCTTCGCCGAAGGCTTGTCTATCGGCCTAGCGGAGACAGCGTCCGCAGTGGATCAATCGCTATCCGCAGTCGGCCAGGATGCTCTTGCAGCATTCGAGGTCGCCGGAAAGCTGATCGCGGAAAATAGTCAAGAGATCTCTGCACAGATCGCCGCGACGTATCAGATGATCCTAGACGATTCGGCTGACACCGCCCGCAAGATCGCCCAAGGGTACACACCGACGTTCGATGAATTGCAGACGAAGGTGAACTCCGCTGTCGTCGCGTTCGAGATGGCACGGCAGACCTACGGGGAATCGTCGATCGAAGCGTTGAACGCCTTCAAGCAGATGCTGACCGTTCAAGCCGAACTGAACGAGATCAACAAGGATCTATGGGAGACGCTCCAACAGGTGAACGGCCCGCTCCTCGATCTCATCGTCTACATGAAAGAATACACCGGGGCGCTGGAAGAGGACGAAGCGTTCATGCGGAAGTTCATCGAGCAGCAGAGCACGCTGCCGTACATGCTCGAAAAGATCGGCGCAGGGATCGACCTCACCGGAATCCATTGGGATGATTACGTG
>JBAZOP010000165.1 GCA_041648665.1 bacterium
CGTAGAACCCCGAGGCGGTGACGTAAACGTCGCCTTCTTCCTGTGTCGTGGTTTTTTTCTTTGGCATAGTCTATCCGAATCCCGGGATCTCGTCCCATTCCGTGCTGCCGAACGACGGCGCGGGGTCTCCGAGGGCTTCCTCGAGGGAGGGGCCGTCGCCGCGCACGAACCCCCCGAGCGTGAGATCGGAGAAAGATCCGCTCAGGGTATCGACGATATCGTCGTGCTTCCCGGTAGGAAACGCGGAAACTTCATCGAGGAAAGCGGCGTTCCAGGACCCCCGTACGATCTTCACGTTGCCGGCTTCTGCCGCCGCGCTGACGGGGCGGGCCCGCTCCACTTTCGATCCTGTCGAGGGAACGCCCTTGAAGGCATACCCCCGGAGGACGTAGCGGGCATAGTGGTCGATGATGCCCTTCCCCGAGGAGCCCGGTTCCTGCTCCATGCGGATCGATGTGTCGGGACCATCCAGATCGGCGGTCTGCCGGATGAGCGCCTCCACGCCCGCTGGATTCTCCTGCGTGCGGCGGACATCGATGACGTAGAAGGCCCCGTCCTTCTCCCCGAGGAGGAGCCCGCAGGTGTAGTCTCCGCCCTTTGCCGTGGCGGCGATATCCCAGCGGCGCACCCTGTTGCAGTCCGAAGGGTAGGCGCCTACGATCTCGAACCAGTGCCGTTTGAAGAGCCCGCCTTCCGACGGGGCCGGGCGCTGCTGGTAGAGTGCCGCCCAGAAATACGAGCCCAGCGTGCGCCGGACCTTCTCCAGCTCCGGCAGGGAGAAGCGATCGGGCCAGAGGGGGTCGCCCGCCGAGCGGCCCAGCGGATCGCCTTCTTCGGCAAGCGCGGGGAAATTGATGATCGCCCATTGATCTCCCCCTTGCCGCATGTCTTCCAGGAGCCGTCCGCCGAGGTCGTCTTCGTGCCAGCGGGTCATGATCAGGATGATCGCGCCGCCAGGCTCCAGCCGCGTGTAGAGCGTGGACCGATACCACTCCCAGGTCTTCTCGCGGTAGGTCTCGGAGGCGGCCTGTTCGGCATTTTTCACAGGATCGTCGATTAAAATTAAATTCGCGCCTTTTCCCGTGATCGGGCCCCCGACGCCTGCCGTGACCATGCCGCCCGCGTGCCCCTTGATATCCCAGCGGGACGCCGCCGAGGAGTCGCTGCTGACTTCCACCCGCTCCAGGAAGGACAGCCCGCCGTGCTCCTCGATCAGTTCCCGGGCCCGCCGCCCCCACTGCGCGGCGAAGTCGGCCTCGTAGCTGGTGAGGATAATTTTGCGGTCCGGGAACGTTCCGAGATACCAGGCGGCGAAATACTTTGATATGAACTCGGACTTCCCATGCCGGGGCGGGAGGAAGACCATGAGCCGTTTTAGCCTTCCGGCGGCGACTTCCAGGAGGCGGTTATTGAGATAGTCGAGGTGCTTCGCGCACAGCCACCTGCCTTTGCTGGCCTTAACTGCGAACGTCGCCGGACTGACCAGCGAGTGCAGCGCGGACTTTTCGGTCATACTCCTTGAAGGCTTCCGATCCGAGGATCTGTTCGATATCGAAGATCATGGCGATGGGTTCGCCGTCTTTGCCTGTGCTCTCGATGCGCTCCACGTAGCCGCGATTCTTGCCGATGGTCGCCAGGTGGAACTTGATCGCCCAGCCTTCGCCCCGGTCCCGGGCCTCGAAGAGGGCGACTTCGGACTTGTCGAGTTCGAGCTCCCGCAGGTCCGCGATCTTCTGTTTGATGGCGGGCTCGCTCTCGGCGCGGCGGGTGAGCGTGGAGGGGGCGCAGCCGAGGGATTTCGCAGCCAGGCGGATCATGCCGCGGGAGTCGTCGAGGGCTTCGCAGACCTGCTTATTGGAGTAGCGGCGGTTTTTGCGTGTGTCGGGGGGGGTTTCGTCGGGCATGTCAGGATACCTCTTTGAGCGTGTAATGGGGGGCGGATTCGTTGACAACCGAATAATCGCCCTGTGAATAGGAATCGGTCAATTGCCGCTGGTAGCTGAACGACATGGTACTCAAGAGGGCACTCTCCAGAACGGCGCAGGGAACGGCGATGTTGTGCGTTTCATAGCCCCGATTCCGTGCGGGCGGGATGTGATAGCTCCGCATCCAGTCGTCTTTGTTCGAGTCCCAGGCCAGTTTCAGTTGTGTCACCGGGTAGATTTTGACGAGCTGGGAAGGGGCATACACGGCGAAGATGTATTCGGCGTCAATGGTGTAGATCCAGCCCGGTTTGACGCACTCACCGTTTTTCCAGACGCTGCAGGTCTCGATCAGGAAGTCGCCCGAAAAAGGGCGGGTTCGCCACTTCTCCTGCGTGCGGATCTCTTCGCCGCTGGCGAGCTGCACAACGGTATCTATCCCGACCCGCTGCCGCTGCCCGAAGGGGAGGCGGGTTATCTTGACGACATTCTTGAAGTAATTTTTATAAATGTCGTCGATGGCGCCCTCTTTACTCTGCGAGAAGGCGAGCTGCTCGTTGAAGGAGTGGATCATACTTCGTTCCCCCATGCGGCCCACCCTTCCCGATTGGTTCGGGCGAAGAGTTCGATCCGGCTTTGTTCGGGGAACATCCGCTCGATCATGGTGTAGACGCAGGCGGGCTTTTCGCTGTGCCCTTCTCTCGGGCTCCGGATGACAGAATCAAAACGGTTCTCCGGATCGGGCGTCTTAAAGTTGCCCTTTATCCCGACCAATAAGAGTTCGTGTTGGATGCGGAACCAATACCCCATGCCCTTCTTCTCTTTGTCCCAGATGGCACAGGTGCGATACGTGAAACCCCAAGCATTCAACACTTCGAGCGATTCTTCCAGCTTGGGGGCCGTGGTCCACAGGAGGAGGATGGCATCATCGGCGGCGGGAACTTTCAGGGCTTTTATCTCCTCCAGATCCATTGTAGGATATTGGTTCTCGATCTCCCGCGTGCCCGTCTCGCTGAACTCGTAGCGCCACGGTGGATCTGCCAGAATCACAGAATACTGCCCGGCCGGTGTTGGGAGCGGCTTCTTCTCTTCGTGCTTGATCATCTGGATAATACCACGAACATCGCCCGAAGTGAGTTTCTTTGTATTTCCCCTCCCTGCGCCCCGTTTTCCATTTAGACGGCTTGTGATTTTTTCCATAGCCTTTTCTCTTATTTCTGGCTCCCGAAGGGAGAACAAAGGCCGTGCTGCCCTTTCGGTCATGTTGACCATGGTCAATTCTTTGGGAACGCCCCGGCTCTCCAGTTCTTTACAGAGATCCAGATAGTTCTCAATCAAGCGAACTGCATGTGGTAGCTTCTCGCACCAATCGGCGCCCTGCTCCTCACACTTTTTATAGAAAGCAATGCAACGGCTCAATGCCCGATCCTCCTATTGCGTGGTTGGTCGTGGTATCGGGCCGTGCCTTCTGCCAGGAACACGCGGCCCGGTTTTGCATTTACGGTCATGATTTCTGGTGCCTCCCTTCTATGGTGTTGGAAAGCAGTTTCCCGCACTTTTTACAGGTAAACTCGATTTTGAGTTCCACCCGGTCATTCGGCGCATCCCACGATTTGGCGGTTATCGCAAGGGAATTCCAGGGATGCTCGCAAGTTGGTATGATCATTCGCTCTCCCCCGCCCAATCAAATTCGCCCTGCTCGATCCGCTCGACCAGGCGCTCGATCTCCTCGTCCACCTCGCAGGGATAGTAGAGGTCGCTGGATACCTCGGCCAGGCGACCGTTCAGGTAATCCAATACGGCTTCTTTCTTCAGAAATTGACTCATTCTCCCACCAACCGATCTACAGTCATTGATACATCCCTCCATACGGCTCCTGCACGGGCCCGCCCGATTGCTGCTCCATGAGCGCGATCCCGCCCGCGATCATGCTCTTGTAGACCTGGACAATGGTCGCGGCAAAGGCGGGATACCGGGCGGCGAACTCTTCATACGACCGAAATTCCTCGTGCTCCTTGATGACGCCCGGATCGTCCATGCTCGATTTCGTCACGAAGAACCCGAGATAATTTTGGTGGACGATCCAGAGCAGGCGCTCGTCCTCGTCCTCGA
>JBAZOP010000166.1 GCA_041648665.1 bacterium
CCCTGGACCCCCATGAGCACCACCTCGTCGCCCACGGAGACGCCCTCTATGTCCGTCACGTCGATGACGATCATGTCCATGGTCACCCGCCCTGCCACCGGCGCCCTCCTGCCGCGTATCAATACCTGGGCCTTGCCCGAGAGGGCCCACGGGTATCCGTCGGCATAGCCGATCGGCACGATCGCGAGCCTGGAGCGTCTCTTCGTCGTGAACGTGCAGCCGTAGCTCACCTTCGAGCCCTCGGGCACGTGCTTGAGCAGCATCACCCTGCTCTCGAGGCCCATCACGAGGTCTAGGCTGCCCCGCAGGGGATGATCGAAATCGCAGTCCCCGAAGAGCGCGAGCCCTGGCCTCGCCCAGACCTCCTCCGCGCCGTCGAACTCAAGGGCCGCGCCGCGCATGATCGCTGTGGAGTTGGCCGCGTGCCAGACGCGCACAGGACCGATCGCGGCCTCGATCTCTTTTTTGCAGGAAACGAACTTCTCGATCTGGCCGGAGGAGAATTCCTCATCACCCGCGTCGGCGAGATGCGTCATCACGCCCTCGACGCGCAGGTGCGGACAGGATTTGAATTTTGCGAGCACCTGCGGCAGGGCCTCGGGCCGGACGCCGAGCCTGGACATGCCGGTGTCGATCTTCAGGTGTACGTCCGCCGAGCGGCCTGCCCTGACTGCCGCCTCCTCAAGGGAATCCAACACCCCGCTGGAGTGGACGACCGGGGTGAGGCCTGCGTCGACCATCCGGAAGGAGGCCGCCGACCCCTCTCCCATGAGCCCGCTCATCACGAGTATCGGGATGCGGATGCCGAACTCCCTGAGCTCGACCCCCTCCTCCACGGTCGCGACGCCGAGGGCACGCGCACCAGCACTCTCCAGCGAGAGGGATATCTCCTTTGAGCCGTGGCCATAGGCGTCGGCCTTGACCATGGCCAGCACACCCGCATTTTTGGGCAGGCGCTCCCGGATGAGATCGAAGTTGCGGCGCAGGGCCACGAGGTCGATCGTCGCCCAGGCCGGCCGGAACATCGTCTTGCCGAAGGAGTCGAGAATCATAATTAGCTGTTTTTCCTCGCGATTAGTGAGCGCCCGCTTCTAACAGCGCGCCCGCTGGTTGTCAAAATATAATAGAGGTTTCAGGGGCCTGCTTTGGTATTGCATTGGCGGTCATTGAAGCGTAAAAAGCGCGACCTATGAGCACAAAGATTTCATGCACATACATCGGTCAGGGGACGACCCAGGTGTGGTTGGGCGAAACCATGATCCTCACCGACCCGCACTTGGGAAAGCGGGCCTTCCTCTCCCCAAGGCTGCAGAAGCTGCCGATAACGCCGTCCTCCATGCCGGACCCGGCCTGCATCCTGCTCTCGCACACGCACTGCGATCACCTTGACATCTCGAGCTACAAGTACATCTCCACGGGCGTGCCGATCGTCGTGCCCGAGGGCAAAGAACCGGCAATCGGGCGCTATCTGCCCAATCCCGTGATCGAGCTCGCTCACTATGCGGTGCACGAGCTCGCGTGCGGAGTGGAGATCACTGCCCTGCCCGTGATCCACAGCTCGAGCCACATATTCGATCTCGGCATCTCCCGGTCGAACGCGTACCTCATCAGAAAACCGGGGATGGAGGGCGCCGTCTACTTCTGCGGCGACTCCGCCTACGGTCCGCACTTCCGCGAGACCGGCAACCTCGGCCGCATCGAACTCGCGCTGCTCCCGATCGGAAGCTACGAGCCGCGCTGGCTCATGAGGAACAAGCACATGACCCCGGCCGAGGCGATAAACGCATTCGAGGAGCTCGGCGCAGCGCACATGGTGCCCATCCATCACGGGACGTTCAGGCTCTCGCTGGAGAGCCCGGCGGCGCCGCGCAGATGGTTGGAGAAGATACTGGAGGAGAGGCCTGACTTGAGATCCAGGGTCCATCCGCTGGAGCCCGGCGAAAAGTTCGAATTCGAGGCGGCCGCTCCATCCGTCGAGAAGGTCGCATAGTTTGACGGCATATCGGCTCTCTGATATTGCGCACCCTGATCGGGTGCATTTTTTTATTATGGGTGCCTCTAAAAACATGTTTTTTTGGCCTGTCATCCCCGAGTAATGTTATCGGGGATCCAGTCCGGAAAAACGCATGGGAAGCAGATAAGGCTGGATTCCCGCTAACAACACGCGGGAATGACAAAACGTGAAAATCGAGGTTTTTAGAGGTGCCCTTATGAAGATAATGATCAACGGAGAGAAGAAGACGATCGAGCAGGAGCAGACCATCTCGCAGATCCTGGATATGCTCCGAGTGCCGCGCGCCGGCACTGCGGTGGCGATAAACAACGCCATCGTATCGAGGGACAGGCATGAATGTCACGTTGTGGCGGAGGGCGACAGGATAGACATATTGCGCCCCATCGGCGGAGGATGACCCATGTTGAAAATCGCGGATAAAGAGTTCTCATCGAGGCTGCTCATCGGCACGGGCAAGTTCCCCTCGCACGAGGTGATGAGGCGATCGCTCGATGCGTCCGGGGGCGAGATCGTCACCGTCGCCCTGCGGAGGGTGGACTTCACCTCCCCTGCCTTCGACATCTTGAACTTCATCGACCGCGAGAGATATCTCATCCTCCCCAACACCTCCGGCGCGAGGACGGCGGACGAGGCTGTGACCCTGGCCAGGCTCGCCAACGAGGCCGGCCTGGGAAAATGGATCAAGCTCGAGGTGGTCCCGGAGCCGCGATACCTCCTGCCTGATCCGGTGGAGACGCTCCGCGCCGCGGAGGTGCTGGTCCGCGAAGGATTCGTGGTGCTGCCCTACATGAACGCCGACCCGATACTGGCAAAGCGCCTCGAGGAGGCCGGGACCGCCGCGGTCATGCCGCTGGGCAGCCCGATCGGCTCCAACCGCGGCCTCCGCACGCGCGACTCGCTCAAGATCATCATCGAGCAGGCGCAGGTGCCGGTCGTGGTGGACGCCGGCCTCGGCGCGCCGTCGCACGCGGCGGAGGCGATGGAGATGGGGGCGGACGCGGTGCTTGTGAACACCGCAATAGCGATAGCCGACGATCCGGTGGTCATGGCTCGGGCATTCAGGCTGGGCGTGGATGCGGGCCGCGCAGCGTTCAAGGCGGGCCGCGCAGCCGAGCTCGATCATGCGGAGGCGTCCAGCCCGCTGACGGGTTTTCTCAATGATTAATTTTTGTTCGATAGAGGCCGGCGCGCACCTGGAGCAGATGGCCAGGGCCGCGCACGAGCTGACGACGCGCCGCTTCGGGAGGACGATCAGGCTCTACGCGCCCATCTATCTCTCCAACGAGTGCATAAACTCCTGCGTCTACTGCGGGTTCAGGGGAGAAGGTTCGATCGAGCGGCGCACGCTAACGGTCGAAGAGGCGATCGCAGAGGCGCGCGCAGTGATATCGCACGGCCATCGCCACCTCCTCCTGGTCGCGGGCGAGAGCCCCGTTGCCATGCCCCTCGATCGGATCTGCGAAATCGCGCGCAGCATCAGGCCCATGGCAGCCTCCCTCTCGGTCGAGGTCCAGCCCTTCGACGAGCGAGGCTACGCCGAGCTGGCCGCATCGGGCGTGGACGGCGTGACTCTCTACCAGGAGACGTACGACGAGGAGGTATACGCGCGCATGCACCCTCGCGGCCCCAAGAGCGAGTTCGGCTCGCGATGCCGCGCGATCGACGCGGCGGGCAAGGCAGGCATGCGCTTTCTCAACATCGGCGCCCTGCTCGGGCTCTCCGACTGGAGGCGCGAGGCCTCCTCCCTCATCGCCCACGCGCGCCTGCTCATGAAGAGACACTGGCGCTCGCAGGTGTCGGTGAGCGTGCCCAGGATCCGCGACTGCTCATCGAAGTTCTCGCCCCCCTGCCCCGTCTCGGACAGGGAGCTTGCGCAGATGATCTGCGCGCTGAGGCTCTCTCTCCCCGACTGCGGGATCGTGCTCTCCACGCGCGAACCTGCAGCGCTCAGGGATCGGCTCATGCCGCTCGGAGTGACTCAGATGAGCG
>JBAZOP010000167.1 GCA_041648665.1 bacterium
TGCCGGCGAAGCGACCGCTCCACCCCCTCTTCTCCTATGTGACTCACTGCCCGAATGTTCGGGGCGGCTAACGGTCTGGCGATAAGCTGCCGGCCGTACTTCACCGAAAGCGGAGGGCATGGTGCCCGAGGTACGAGGGCACCATGCCCGTGTCCAAGGGGGGGAAGGGCGTCGTGCCCGCGGCACGCGGGCACGAACGCCCGCTCGTTCACTTCACACGAACCTTCTTCCGAGGCGGATCGGAAGGCCGGTCAGCTTCATCGCCTTGTTCGGCGGCGCGCCGTGATCTCGGAACCGCCGATCCCAAAGTCGAGATCAGTTCGCGTGCTCGACGCACGCATTCATCAGGCAGTCCTTCCACCCTCGTCATCGCGCGGATCCGGCGCCGCAGGACTCGCGCCACGCTGCCCTTATTAAACTGCAGTCCTTGCGCTATAAACGCGGTCTCAAGCCGCTTTGCGATGGGCTTGTCGCCGACCAGTTTCAATGAGCCGACGCCTCCGGCAGCCAACTGCTTCTTATAGACCTCCTCCACGACTTCAAGATAGTACTCGTCGGGAAATAGTTCCTCGATACAGCACCTCTTGCCAGGCACACCCATCGCGTCGGCGACCATTTTGATGTCGATGTGTCTTTCGCGATAGCGGGACAACCATTTTCTGACGAGCTGGGCTGCGGCCTTCTCCCCTTCATCGTCTGAGTCAAGCAAAACAGCGACCTCGAGATCTTGGCCGATCATGAACGTCGCTATGTAAGCAGCCTCGGACGCTCCGCCCGCTGGGGTAATGTGCAAGTCTTCCGGAAGGGGATTGCCGCCTGTGCGCGCAAAGAGGTTCGAGAACTCGGTGACCATCCAGTAGTCATGAACCCCCTCCACCACGAGGTTCCTGCGCGACACGAGGTAACTGGTTCGGGCACTCATGCCCAACGCAGCCTCGAGCGTCAGCCGGCCATCCGGCCTGGTGAGGCCGAGGTCATCTTCCACCCGCACTCCATCCGTGGTGTCTGTGATGATGCGGATCCGCTCTGGTTTCCGAAGGTCGAGCAGAAAGGGCAGATGCGTTGTGTAGATCAGCGTGTTGCCGTGCGCGTAGGCCTCCATCCGGTCCAGCAGGTCGCGCTGCGCTTCCGGATGAAGGTGGAGCCCCGGTTCATCGAGCAATAGCACGCAGCCGGAGAACGTTCCCTGGCTCTCGTGCATGAAGAGAAGGTCAAAAGAAAAGAACCACTGAAACCCCTTGGAGCGTTCCTCAAGCGGGATGAGTCCCACCCCCGTGTCGTCCTCCACCATAGTGAAGAAGTGCTGGCCGTCGGCTCTCAGTTGCACTTGATATCTGCGCTGCCGCCATCGGTCTCGGATCAGATTCGTTAGGGACAGACTCGCGTCGTTCATATCATACTGCCGCTGTTCGCGGTCCGGAGCGTCACCCTTGACGACCTCCTCGTTCAGATCCAGCCCGGACAGCCTGAAGATCATCAACAGTGTCTCGTCCTCGGGAGCCAGCGACTTCTTGTCGCGCCGCTCCTTGACCTGTTTCAGAATCGCGCGTCCTTGGAAGCGGCGGTAGTCGTCCATGTAGATGAACGTTGGCAGCCTGCCGACAATGTATTCATGTGCTTTGCGTTTGATTGATGGCGTGCCACGTAGGGCCGCTTCGGCCTCGCTGAGCTTCGATATGTAGGCTGAAACGAACGCCTGCTGCTGTCCTTGCGGCGGCTGTTGCTGCGCCACTGCTGCGTTCAGCTTCGTCTGGTGGTCCGTTCGAGCCGCAGGTAACGCCGAAAGGCGTCCGTCACCGATGATCCGCTTGGTCTCAGCAAGACACTCCTCGGCGAGTCGGACGAAGGTCTCGCCGCAGGCGGCTGCCGGAGCCGGCAGTGTTGCCGCAACCTTGTCGAGATCGGCAGGGTGAAAGGCTTCCGGAAACGGTTCCACGCCTGCCTCAAGGCGAAGATCGCCCGCGTAGTCGCGTGAGACGAGCACCTCTTTGATACCGACTGGGTTGCCGGCGATCTCGTCGAGGGCGTCTGTTTCCTCCGGCGCGAGGTCAAACCAAGCGCGAGCCACCACCTGCTTCGGATCGCGTTGACGGCGCCGTCCACGTGGCCACTCCCGATCCATCGTATATGGGTCGGGATTGTAGGGGTTCAGCTTGTGCAGAGCCCGCAGCAGAGTCGTCTTGCCCGACTCGTTCTTGCCGACGATCGCGGTGAGCGGGTCAACCTCGATGCGGCCCGAATCCACCACATTCTTGTACATCGTGATCTGAAATGGGTGCAGATCCCAGTTTCCCATCGTGTAGACCCCGACGTCACGCGGCAGCTCGCGCCTTGGCATTGTGGGGCCGGGCGAGCTGAGGCTGCGCAGCGAGCGTGAGGTCGCCGGCAGCGGCGAGATGCGCAACGAACTGGTCCCAGAGGCCGTTGACGAGAATGCACCGAAGGTGCAGGACGTGCTCGGCGCGAAGTCGACCCCAGCGCATGCCGGGTCCGTCGAGGCGGACCGCGATCAGGTTCCGGACCGCACCTTCTGCTGCCCCGGTGCCGATGTCGAGGTCTCGTCGGCGGAGCGACCCGTAGTTCATCCGGGGCAGGTGCGACTCGAAGTAGCGGATCACGAGGCGCAGTCGCTTTCGCTTGCCCTTGGAGCCAGGACCGGTGCGAGGGATCGCAGCCAGCTCTGTCCGTAGCTCGTGCAACACCAGGTGAGCAGAGTCGCGGCGCAGCCGCGCGGTCTGCTTGGCGACCCAGTCCCGCAGCTCAGAGGAACCCTCGCGGTGGAGGCACTCGCCGGCGAGCCAGACCTTCTCGACGACGTGGTACCAGTCGATGCAGGCCTCCGCCTGGGGGAAGTACTTGAGCTGCAACCGCCAGATGTGCTCGCACCCGTCGGCCAGGAAGATGGTTTCCTTTCGGCCGTAGCCGCGCTTGTCGGCTTCACGACGCAGCCAGATGAAGAGCGCCTCGTGACTCTCGAAGGTGCCGTAGACGCGCTTGCAGATGGGGCCCTCCATGCCCTGGGCGGTCCGGCGCAGGGTGTAGAGCACACCGACGACCGCCAGCTTGGCGTTCTTGGACTTGTCGCCCTTGGCCCGCCGCTTCTTTTTCGGCCACGCTCGTCGTCGCTGGCGTCGTGCGTGGCGGTCCAGGGCGAGTCGGTCGGACCGATGCGGCTGTCGTCGCCGCCGGTACTCGGTGTCGTTGATCATGGGCGCACCCCGGCCGTCCACTTGCACCACCAGCACCTCACCATCGTCGACGGGGGCTGCAACGCCCTCGAGGAACGCCCGTGCCTTCTCGCCGACCGCGTCCACCATGCGCAACACGGCGCGGGGGCTCGGCATCCACTCGTAAGCCTGCGCGAAGGTCTCTCGGGCGGCGGCAAACGCCATCTGGGTGCACAGCCGGCTCAGGCCGAGCACCACTCCGAGGCTGAAGCCTCCGCACAGGCCGAGTTCCCGGTCGACCGGCAGATCGCACGCACCTCTGCGCTGGCCGTTGAGACGACCAACAGGCCGCGTGAAGGCCACCTTGCCGAACCGGGTCCCGACCTCGCTGGTGCGGGCCTTGGGCATCACGACGAACCGCAGCCCGTCGCGCGTGTACTCCGCCGCGCGGGGTCGGCTTGCCTGTCGCAGGAGGAACAGCGCCATCAGCGCCCGCCCCAGCGCGAGCAGCCGAGTCCAGGTCTCCTGCTCGGTCTCGAACAGCGCACGCGGCTCGTCGATGTCGACCCAGTGCCGCACAGCTTCGAAGGCAGACTGGACATCACTACGCGCCTGCTCCAGACTGGGAGCCATCGGGTCTCCTCTCGTCGACAATCACTCTTCGCAAAAGCGATTATCTACGTCGGAGGGGATCCGTCTACCCGCATCGTGCGGCTATGTCCCCAACATCACGACGCCCTCGCGGCGCCAACTGGGAAATGCACCCATCGTGTTTGTACGACGCGTCCGGCCGA
>JBAZOP010000168.1 GCA_041648665.1 bacterium
AGAGAAGGTGGCAGCGTGGCGCGCTGGCAAAGTATGGGGAAGTTGCTCGCTTGTGGTGGCGGGGCATCTGTGCATCGAGGGGGCGATGCTCGGCAGCGAGACGACGGACATGGCGCGCGGGCGCAGCGTGGAGTTCCCGGTGGCGGCGTGCAGCGAGGCGGAGGCGAACCTGTTGTGCAACGGCCACTACCACAAGCGCCAGACGGTGCGTGGTGTGGAGTGCCCCGGGAGCCTCGTGCGTCTCGCGTTCGGGGAGGAGCACAACGAGCCGCGGTGGCTAGAAGTGGAGCTGTGATGGCAAGGCGTAAGCTGTTGGACGTAGAAGTAGCGCGCGCAATGCTGGACGAAGTGATCGTGCAAGAAGCAGCCAAGGAAGGCGTGTCACTTCCCGCGTTAACCCGGGTTAACGCGGTGCAGGAGGTGGCGGTGCTCGGCGCAACGCGGCTGCTCACCGTGGACGTGAGCGCCACCCACCCGCTCATCGAGATGGGCACGGGCACGCTGTCGGGGGTGATGGTGCGGCTGCGCCCCACGGGGCTCTGCACCGCCGACGACATGGACTTCGCGGAGCGTTGCGTGCGCAAGGCGGGGGCGCTCACCGTGACGCGAATGCCGCTCGCTGCCGTTGGCCCCGACGCGGACATCCCGGGCGAGGACAACCCGCCCGACGAGGAGTTGTCCGTATTGCCGATGGTGGAGGCGCTCGACGCGAACCTGCGCAAGCAGCTAGCGCGCGAGCGGTGCAGCGACGTGGAGTGCGAGGAGACAATGAAGCTCGCGCACACAATGCTCGAACAAGCTGGAGGTTGAAGCATGTACATCAAGAGGGTCCTGCTGGATAACTGGCTGCGATACGCAGGCAACCACTGCATCGAGCTTGAGCCGACCGTGTACGGGATCGTCGGTGAGTGGCTCGGCGAAGAAGGGCGATCGAACTGGGTCGGTAAAAGCTCGATAGGGGAGGCGTTTGACTTCGCGCTCACCGGGCGGCACCGCAAGCGCACCGAGGACGAGTGGATCACGTACGGCGCGGAGCAAGGTGGCGTAGAACTGGACCTGAGCAACGGGGTTTCTATCACACGGACGCGTGAGCTTGGCAAGTCCACGAAGCTGACGGTGAGCGAAGGGAAGGACACCTACAAGGACAAGGAAGCGCAGGCGTTTGTCTACGCCCAGGTGCTCGGCTGTACGCGCGAAGATTACGACCTGCTGTACTACGCAAAGCAACGCGCGCTCGCGGAGATCGTGATGATGAAGCCCGAGCCGTTCGCGGAGACCATCCGGCAGTGGGTGGGCACAGGCCCGCTTGAGTCGGTGGAGGAGGTTGCGAGCGAGCAGCTTGGCAAGGCGGCAATCAAGGTGCGCGAGCTGGAGCAGACCATCGAGGCCGCCGTCGCTGACGCGCTAGAAGGTGTGGAGGACGGCAGCGACTACGAGCCCGTCAAGGACGTGCCGGAAGCGCTCATCCGACAACGGCTCGACGATGTGGAGCGCGAGCAACGGCTTGCAGAAGGGGTAATGAAGATCGCTCGCACTGGTTGGGAATCGGCGGTGGAGGTGCAGAACGAGTGCCGCGAGTGGTGGGAGCACAAGGCGGCGGTCGACGCGCTTGCGAGCACGCGCGCGCAGCTCAAGGCGTTGGAGACGCAGCTTGCGGGCATCGACGGCGTGGGGTTGGAGTTGGACGAGACGGACGCGGAGAAGAAGCACGCGAACGAAGCACAGTTCCTGTCGGGTCTACAGACTCAGCAGCGCAGGCTTGAGGAGTTGACGCGCGGCGTGTTCGACGGCGTGTGCCCGGTGACGCTCGGTGCGTGCCCTGCCAAGGCGAAGGTGTTGGAGCAAGGAAGGGGCAACGCACAAACGCTGATTGACGTGAGGCAGAAAATAGTGGAGGCAAAGGCTCGCGTGACTACTGCGGCCAACGTGCTGCAATCGGTACGCGAGAAGCTCAAGGACTTGCGTGCGGGGGAGTCGAAGGTGGAGGCGCTCCGCAAGGCATTGAAGGGCGGGGAGGTTCACCAGGAGTACCTTGACGCGAACGAGGAGCCGCAGGACAAAGCAGCGGCGGCGACCAACGTGGCGGCTGCACAGGAGAAGCTGAGCGACGCGCGCTCGGAGTTGGACCGCTGCACGTTGCTGGCAAAGCGTCTGTACCGCAGGCTCAACGAGGTGGAGACAGCACTATCCAACATCGAGGACGCGCGTGCGAAGATGGCGAGGCTCAACCGCATACGTCGCGCGGCGGGCAGGCAAGGAGCACAGCGCGACGTGGCGGTCGCTTCCATGCGCCGGGTCGAACAACTTGGCAACGCGCTGCTGGCCGACGCGAGCATCCCGCTCAGCTTCCGCGTGCGGTGGGCGAGCGAGGGCAAGAAGCTCGCGGGCGCGTGCGACGCTTGCGGGCACGTCTACACCGGGCAGCGCGACAAGGCGTGCCCCCGGTGCAAAGCAGACCGCCCAATGCACAGCATCGACCGCCCGGGGCTGGAGCTGAGCGACCGCAGCGGTGCAGCGGAGGACTTGGTGGGTGCGGCGGTGCGGCTTGGGGCGAGTGCGTGGCTGCGGCGGAAGCGACAGATGCCGTGGGGCGTGGCGATGATCGATGAGCCCTACGGATCTCTCGATGAGAGACTGCGTTGTGACTTCTCGCAGTACCTCGTGAGCAGCTTGCGCGGGCGGTTCGGTTTCGAGCAAGCATTCGTCATTGCCCACCATGAGGATGCAATGTCGTGTTTACCGGGGCGCATCAAGGTGATAGGGACGCAAAGCGGTAGCCGTGTGGAGGTGGTGTGACACGCGAACGCGCATGATGTAATTGGGCAAGGCAGGCATGGCAAGGTTCGGTCGGGAGCGGTAAGGCGGGGTTGGGCAAGGCAGGCATGGTAGTGGGTCCGAAGGAGTGGTGGTGGCTATCAACAGCAGAGCGAAAGGGTGTCGAGGCGAGCGTCTTGTGATCGAGTTGATTCGCCCATGGTGGGCGCAGCTAGAGCCCGGGGTGGAGTTCGCTCGCACACCGGGATCGGGCGGGTGGCAAGGGCGGGGAGCGCGTGGGCAATCGTTGCGAGGCGAGATGCGCATGAGCGGCGACCTGATGACGACCAGCCACCGCTTCCCGTTCAGCGTCGAGGTGAAGAACAACGGGAGCTGGAGCTTCCTGATGCTGGAGCGCGGCAAGGCGAGCCCGGTGTGGGCGTGGTGGCGGCAGTGCCAGGACGCCGCCGACGAAGGCGGGCAGGTACCGATGCTGTGGTTCCGGCATCTGCGCAGCCCGTGGCGCGTGATGCTGCCGTACAAATACGCCACAAGGGTTCCCATCAAGCCCCCGCTGCTGGTGTGGGGCGAGAAGGATTTGCTTGGCGTGGACACCGGGGCGCTGTTGCCCATCCTGTTCGACGCAGCGGTCGTGCTTGCGGTGGAGCCGGGGCGGCTGGCGCTTGCGCGTAGAAGGAGCAACGCGGCGTGAACCTGTTCGACCGGTTCCGCAAGTGGCTGCACGACCGGGTGAAGGATCCGGAGATGCCCACGCCCACACCGCCGATGTGGATCGAGCGCATCGCCAACGACTTCATCGGGCTGTACCCGAAGGCGACCGTGGGGGAGTGGCACAGGTTCGCCGTGCTGCACGCAGCGAATGCCTACCAAGACGGGTTCCGTGCCGGGTGGGAAGCGAAGTCGTACGGCGACATGCCCGACGCGCATGATGACTACGACCCGCGTGCGCTAGTGAACGTGCTCGCGGACGAAGACCTGGACAGACCGGTGCCCGTGCAGGGACCGGAAGCGTTTGAGCACGTGACGTTCGTGAACGAAAGGGGAGTGCGCCGTGGGTGATGAGTTGGAGTGGAAGGTCGGGGAGATCGCGTTCCAGCCGAACCATGGCGTGGT
>JBAZOP010000169.1 GCA_041648665.1 bacterium
GCGCCTGCCCCAATCGGAACGCCTCAAATCGGTCCTCTTTGGCATCGTCGGAGTCGGACCCGCTTATCTGGACGGCCCCCGGCACGAGTCGCTCTAACAAATCACCCTCGTCATTCAAGTGGCACCACATGAGTTCATTTGCAGTCGCCTCGTCTACGTCAGGCGATATGTCAAACGCATTTAGTATTGGTGCTTTCCCCATGTCAGTCATCCTTCGCCGGACAGTCGGGGAGCTTCCTATTTCGGTTTATCTCGGCTTTGAGATAGGCGCAGTGGAAGCCCCACCTACGGAACACGCAGTACGGCCTAGCCATTCCCCTGCCCTCAGTACACAACTTCCCCTCTGGCATCATCACCTTGACCGTAACCTCTTTCATGCCTTCCCCTCCAGCCAGTCTGCAACCTCGCACGCCTCAATCAGCCGGATTGGGCTGTCTCCCTCTCGCAGCAGCCTGGCGATGTGGGCATAGGCGGCGGTCACGCCTTCCGAGACAAACGCGGTATATTTTTCTCTCTCTAAGGACTCATACGCTCTCTTGGTGATGGCGTCTATGTCTGGCTTGCTAATCATTTTCCCACCCCCAACAGCCGCATGATGGCGTCGGCCTGCTGCTTACGCCTCGCCATGCAACGATTCCCGCACCTATCCGCATCGCACCAAGGACATGAAGCTAATACCACCTGCTCCCGCAGTTCGGCGGGGTCAAGGACGGTCACTGGTTCAACTGTCATAGGAGGCATCTTCGTTCCAAGCGAATAGCATCCTATGAATTCACCCACTTGGTAGCCCTCCGGCACATCCACAATCAATATCTGTTTCACAGTCCCGCCTCCTTGCGTAGTTGCTGCCAAGCTGCTAGGGGAATGTAGACAATATCGCTTGGTTCGTGGTGGAATCGCTCTTTGTCCATGTACTCAATCACCTTCCGCAGTTGGGCGCGGCGGTCAGACATGAGTAGCCTGAGGATTGCCTCAACCCAGTCCGGGTCAATCCGGTTATAAACAAATGTTCCCTTCGGTATCATGCTTCACCTCGATACGTGTACTGTTGCTTAGGGATACTTGCGGCAGGCGGCCAGGTATTCCTTCACGAAGTCATCAAGTACTTCAGTAGGGATACCGGCACAGGCCGCTGTCTCAGCGATTTGGCGGCGGTATCTTTCCTTGTCAGCCGCAAACTGCGCTTGAAGCTTTGCCGCCCACTCCTCTCGCTTCGCCTTGACGTATTCCGGGTCGTGTATCTTGCAGTACCACTTGCCGTCACGCTCGACCACGGCGGGATGTTGGCAGGGGTAGTGGGTATAGTCGCGGAATATCCGTTCACTGCATTTCGGTTTGTCTGTCATTTCTCGCCTTCCTATGGAGGGGGCCGGCGCCCCCCCCCCCTCCTGGTACTCCCTACATGTCTCCGTCTATTCTTTTCGCTCACACCCTGTATTGGCCCGCTGGTGGCCGGGTGTTGATGCCCTTTGGGAGTGGGCCGGGGTGTCCGTGTTACCCCGGCCTTCCCTATGCTTGGGAGGAAAACCGCGTCCGAAAGCGGCTACTCTCCCGGACGCGCTATCGCGCCGACCCCGTGACGGCCACCAGGTCCTTGAGTTCCGTCAGGATGTCGAGGGTCACGTTGTCCGGCATGGTGTTGACCGTCTTGGGCGTGATGTGGAGCTTCCGCCGCAGTCCGGCGTTGGCGATGTCGGTATCGGTCAGACCCTTCGCTTTCGCGGTGGTGACAAAGGCCTTCCACTCTGAGGGAAGGTCAACGGAGGGCGCTTCCTGAGTCTCGGCGCGTGGCCACAGATCATCGTCGGCAGCCTTCGCCGGTTCGCTGACAACGGGAGCAGCCGGGGGCGGGACCTCGATAGGGTCCTCGGGTGCCGCTTCCTTCACTTCGCCGGTGTCGACGTCAATGGTCCCGGCCGCCTTTGGCCTGTCGGGGATCGCCCGGATTTCCTCGTCGGTGTACATTCCGCCGATGGCGTCCGGGCAGTAGGCGCGGGCTCCCTGAGAAATGGCGCGGGAGAATACCATCGCCTTCGGGTAGGTTTGCCAGTTGCTATCCGGCTTCACCAGACCGGCCCGCTTGGCATCAGCCAGGCTGAAATCGGTGAAGCCGAGGCTTTCCAGTTTCCCGCCGCCCTTCTGGAAGAACTCGATGCGGCAGTGGTTGTCGTCCCATTCGCGGATGCGGTAGTCATAATGCGGGGACCTCTTGACGAGCATGGCAAGGACATTGGCGGAACTGGTGAGCCGGTTACGGATGATGTTGACGTTCTGCATGGAGTAGACGGGTGGCAGCCCAAGCTCCCGGCCCGCCTGAATCTTGACGATGGCCTGACTGATCTGCTTAACGTCCGTGAACATTCCCGAGGCGACGAACGCCTTTGCCAGTCCGGCTACCTCCTGGTAGCTTCCGGGCAACTGTTCGCCCTCGCGCTTGGTGATTGCTGTTTCCGTGGTCATTGTCAGTCTCCGTATCCTCAGCCCTCCGGGTTCGCCGGTAGGGACTTATGAGCTAACGTAGGTCCTTTTGCAGCTTGTAAATGCCGAGACAATGCAGGAACACCGCGAAGCACAGTTCCCGCTTCGGGACCGGCTTCACTTCAAAGCCGCCGTCCTCTTTGCCAAGCCGCAGAATCAGAACGTCCACGATGGGATTGTCCGGGTATGCTTCGTTCCACAGTTGCTCATACGCGGCAACCTGGTAGTGATAGTCGAGGTAGATTCCGTTTGCGGCCTTGAGATCAATGAGCGTGGTCACACCCTTGACCTTGCCGATGATGTCGAGGGTGCCGCCATAGCGGTACTGCTCGGACACGAGCTGCGCCTCTGACCATTGCAGCACGGCCTCGCTGCCCTTCTGCCAATCGAGGAAGGCTAGGAAGGCAGTCTCCGCCTTGGCAACGTCGGCGGGTGCAAACTCGCGGGTGTACTCCGGGTCCGGCTTCTCGCCCTTGATCTCGCACTCAACGAGGTAGTGGGCATAGGTGCCGGTGTCGAGCGCCTTCTGGCGGGCTGCATTGAGATCAATGCCGGCTTTGCCAAGCCCCCACGCCCACGGCACAAGGGCGGGTTTGTTAAGGACATTCAGGGCCGTGGTCACTCCGGGCACGGTCTGCCCATCTCGGCAGGTGTACTTCTGATGCGGTGTGGACTTTGATTTGGTGGTCATCTACCTACCCTCTCTCCGGCATGGCGCCGGGCATGTTCCGCAGGGTATCCGTGGGCACTGAGGGCCGGGATACCCCCCCCCGCTTGAGTAGCCTGTCCGCAATCCGCTCCATGGCGAGCCGGTGAGCATCCTGGTCGAGTGCCTTGAGCTTCGCGTCCAGGACTGAATTTGCCAACTGTCGATCATTCACTAGCCGTTCCTCCCCGCGCCGCTTTCAGGCCGGGCGCTGGCCTTCCATCGCTTTGCCAAGTATTCTCGCCGTCATGCTCTCCTTGCAGGCCGTCACCGTTTTCTGCATGTTGCAAAGCGGGCAGTACCGGGGCTTCCCGACCTCCACCGGCGTGTCGTGGCGGAAGGTGTGGCCACATTCTTGGCGGAAGTTCCAGAATCGCCAGTTCATCGGGCTGCCTCCAGCATTTCCCGTAGGTGCTGCGCCTGCCAGTGGACTTCGGCGGCCCATGCGGCGTCCCATGCGGCGGCCCATGCGGCGTCCCTTGCGGCGTCCCTTGCGGCGTCCCTTGCGGCGTCCCTGGCGGCGGCCCCTGCGGCCCATGCGGCGGCCCATGCGGCGTCCCTTGCGGCGTCCCTTGCGGCCCATGCGGCGGCCCATGCGGCCCCTGCGGCGTCCCCTGCGGCGGCCCCTGCGGCGGCCCCTGCGGCCCCCGCGGCGTCCCTTGCGGCGGCCCCCGCGCCC
>JBAZOP010000170.1 GCA_041648665.1 bacterium
TCTCCAGCCCGGTGAGGGAAGAGATGTAGAGCCCCATCTCCTCCGGATCGAACGGTTTCATCTCGATCGACATGGGCAACAGCGCGGCGAGCGAAGCGCGCGCCTCCTCGTGCTCGATGGGCCTTGCGGCGACAGCGATCCATGTGGAGGCGCCCTGGGCCGGCCTGCGCGAGCGTGAGACCAGCGATAGCAGAGACGCGCGCGTCACCTCGCCCTCCATCGCCGCCTGCGCGTCGTCGAGGATGAACGCGCACAACCCCTTGCCCTCGGCCAGGTGCAGGGAGAGCCGATCGCACCACGACTTGAACTCCTCCTCCTCGGCGGCGGAGCCCCACTCGATCCTCACGTCGGCGAGCTGCATGCGATACTTGAGCTCGCGCAAAAACCTGGTCTTCCCCGAGCCCATCGCGCCGGTCACGAGGCAGCCGCTCGCCGGGCCGCCCTCGCCCTTGAGCGCTTCTATGTTGGATTCGAGCGAGGCGATCTCCTCCGCGCGGCCCACGAACCTGCCCTCGTCCGGCAGATACGAGAGCAGCGTCTCGCGCGTCTCGAGCGGATAATTGGAGCCGCTCTGGCGGTTCAACTCCCTTATCACCGAGGCGGCGTTGGGAAAGCGGTTCGCAGGGTTCTTCTCAAGCAGCCTCATGATCACCGAGTCAAGCCACTTGGGCAGGGTCGGCACCGCCTTGGAGGGGGGCGGCGGTATGAACTTGAGATGGCGGGAGAGCGTCTCCGCGCTCGTCTGCGCGCGGAACGGATTCTTGCGCACGACGCACATGTACCAGAGCACGCCCAGCGAATAGAGATCTGCGCGGCCGTCCGCCCGCTCCCTGGCTATGATCTCCGGCGCCATGTAAGAGGGTGTGCCGATGAGCCTGCCCCTGGGGTCGATGCCGGCGAGCCCGAAGTCTATGATCTTTATCAGGGGGGCGCCTTCCTTGACCACGAGCACGTTGGCAGCCTTCACGTCAAAGTGGTAGATGCGAAACGAATGCAGATAGCCCAGCGCGCGAAGCGCCTGCACGAAGAGATCGGTTATCGCCTCGAGCGCAAGCCCTCGGGTCGCATTGACTATCTCCTCGCCCCTGATGATCTCCGAGGTGTAGTAGTAGCGCTGCGTCGAAAGGTCGTAGCCAAAATCTAGGATCGACGCTATGCAGGGATGGCGCATGTCCTTGAGTACGGAGAACTCGTTCTTAAACTCCTCAAGCGCCTCCTTCTTGAGGGAGGCGATCTCGGCCTTGAGGAGCTTAAGCGCACACGGACCGTCCGGCCCTTCCACAAGATAGACATCGCTGAACCCCCCGCTGCCCAGGAGTTCTTTGATTTCATACTTTGCATCGATTATCTTCAGCTCTGCCATATGATTATATTACCATATTTATATCCAGCTTAAGAGATTTAGTTTATATTAAAGAGTACATTTCATATATTATACGAAACAAACGATATATTTGTTTTATGCACTCCAATATGATTATATATCTTAAATAAAATATTTGTTCGGTCGTTAACTCATTGATAATAAATACACTAATATAGCATTGGATTTTGGCACCATCATTGCTTTAGAATAGAGTGGAGAGGGAAGGACCCTGAAGAAAGGGGAACTTCAGATGAAGATCACAAAGACCATATATCTGGGCGCCCTATCGATGATAGCGGCGGCCCTGCTAGGCGCGTGCGGCTCGGCATCCGCCCCGCCGATAGACCTGCCGGCGCCCATAACAGGCCGGGTCGACGTCTCCAGCCCGGACGACAGCGGCAACGTCACAGTGACCGGGACAGAGGGAGCGGTGACCGGGGGAGCGCTGGTCATGGTCGTCAATGAGGGCGAGGCCGAGTCCGCAAGCATAAAGCTCATGGACTACCTGATCCCGTCGGCCTACGCGGTCGAATATCCGGCGATATGCAGCACAGTCGGCCGCGTATGCGCATATGCGGAGGATGACGGATCGTTCGTCGTCGTGATAGCCGCATCTGCGGAAGATCCGCTGACCATAGGCCTCATCTACCCCTACAACGGCGCGTGGAGGAGCGAACAGATACAGCTGACGGTGCCGACACCCGCGGAGCCGGAAGAGAACTGCGCTGGGCTCGGCCTCTCGGGAAAGGCGGTCGACGTCGAGATCGCGCCCGTGAGCGGCGTGCCCGTGCTGCTCAAACAGGGAAGCGATACCACGACGAACCAGCTCGTCATAGGCGCCTCCGCCGAGACCACGGTCGCCGTGAACGGTTGCTATGCGCACTCGCTGGCCATAAGGAACATCTCCGGCGCGGACCGGATCGTGGTCACGAGCAAGGATGACAAGACGATCTGGATGGGCAAATTCCAGGAAGGCGCGTTCACGGACGAGCGCGCATTCACCCTTTCCGATGAGCCGATGCACGCGATGTTCATAGATGCGTTCGCCGCGCCCCTCGTGGCCTTCAAGACAGCCTCCTCGGTCGTGCTCTCGCTGGTCTCGATGATAGACGGGAGCATGATACAGACCCTGAGCATATCGTTCGCATCAGCCCCGCTCGAAGGACTCACGAGGAGCCTCTCGCTCGACTCCCTCAAGATGTCCATTGGAAACCAGTACCTGGGGCTCCTGATCACGGACAAGGGCGACAACGTGGACGCATACGTCACGCTGTTTCGCGCCGACGACCTGACCGAGGATGCGCTGACGGTGAAGAGGACGGGGCTCGCCGGGCTGGCTGAGGCCCCGAGCAGCATAGCCGACGGAGCGCTCTGCGTATTCAACGACGAGGATGTCGGCATCGTCATCCTCGACTCGGCGATAGCAGGGACGAACAACCTGGACGACACCAGGATCTACCATGACAGCGGCCTCTATCCCCTGTATGAAAATAGCAATCTGGATTTTGTAAAATTGTCCGACATAAAGACGAGTCATATCAACCAGCACCCGACCCTTGAGAAGTTGGAGAAGGTAGTGGTCAAGAGGTCCAGCTCTCCGGAGGTGGCGATCGCGGTCGCCGTCGACGGCACGCTGCTGATGCAGCAGATGACCGACCTGTTTCCGTACGAAACCGCCTCATGGGCCCCCTCCGGCTCCATCGTCGCGCTGGATTTGAACGACGACCTCCAACTGATGTACGGCGCGGACGTCGTCACAGGCGCGGTCATAGACGGAAGCGGGCTCGTGTACTGAATATGACGACTCTCCCGCGCATAGTATACGAGGACGAGGCCCTGTTCATCGTCGACAAACCCGCCGGGATGCCCTCGACGTCTCTCCGTGAAGGCGAACAGGGCACCCTCGCCGCCTGGCTCGCCGAGCGGAATCCCGAACAGACCAAGATCGGCAAGGACCCGCGCGAGGCGGGGCTGGTGAATCGCCTGGACAACGAGACCTCCGGCATCGTCGTGGCCGCGCGGACCACAGACGCGCATGCAGAGCTCAGGCGGCAGTTCAAAGAGGATGGAGTCAGAAAACGCTACCTCGCGCTGGTGATAGGAGAGCCGCCGGACCGCGGCATGATCGACGCGCCTATCGCGCATCACCCCTCCAAGGCGAAGAAGATGGTCGCATGTGAGACGGAGTCTCTCGCGAAAGAACTCTCGGCGAGGCCGGCCCACACCTCGTTCGAGCTCCTGGAGCGCTACAGCATGAAGGACGCGCGCTACGCGCTGCTCTCGGTCACGATCAAGACCGGCGCGAGGCACCAGATACGCGTGCACCTCGCGCACATCGGTTTCCCGATATCAGGCGACGCGATATACAGGAACCCCAAGAAGAGGGCGCAGGATCCGCTCGCTCCGGCCAGGCACCTTCTCCACAGCGCGAAGATCTCCATAGTCAATCCGCTCACGAATAAGCCGATGACCTTCGAATCGCCGCTCCC
>JBAZOP010000171.1 GCA_041648665.1 bacterium
CGGGCGGGAGGTGCTGTTTGAATGAGAGAAGCGTGAAAATAGTTATGGTGGACGACAACCTCGTCGTCGTCGACCTCAAGGGCATGGGCGGCAAGGGAGTGCCTTGCATGATGAACGAAGAGGCGTTCATAGGGCCGATGAATCTGCGCGGCGAGGTGATACGCGTGCGCGGAACGCACGCAGACCTCCAGGCGTATGAGGACACCACCGGTCTCATGGTCGGCCAGGACGCCACCCTCACCGGCCATCTGCTCGAGGTGGAGCTCGGGCCGGGCCTGATAGGCGGCACGCTGGACGGTCTGGGCAACATGCTCGCCGGATACGGCGACTTCCTGTCGCGCGGCATGATCGTCTCCCCGCTCGACCGCTCGAAGAAATGGAAGTTCGAGGCGAAGGCGAAGGACGGAGACGCGGCGACAGGCGGCTCGGTGATAGGCGTGGTCCATGAGACGCCCCTCGTAGAACACAGGATCATGGTGCCGCCGCTCTTCCCTGATGGAAAGATAGAAGGGATAAAGAGCGGCGAGTACACGGTCGACGACGTGATCGCAAACCTGGTGGACGCAGAAGGACGCCTTCGCGAGATCAAGCTCATGCAGAGGTGGCCCGTCAGGGTCCCGAGGCCGGTCTCGGCCAGGCTCGCGCTCTCCGAGGTGCTCAACACCGGCGTCAGGATCATCGACGGGCTGAACCCGGTGATGCTCGGCGGCACCGCCTGCACGCCGGGCGATTTCGGCACGGGCAAGACCATGTGCCAGCACGACCTGGCGCGCCACACCAAGGTGAAGATAGTGATCTACGTGGGATGCGGCGAGCGCGCCGGAGAGATGGTGGAGCTGATTCACGAGTTCCCGAAGCTCAAGGACCCCGAGACCGGAAGGCCGCTGATGGAGCGCACCGTGCTCTTCGCCAACACGAGCGCGATGCCGGTGGCCGCGAGGGAAGGCTCGATCATGGTCGGCGCCACTCTGGGCGAGTACTTCCGCGACATGGGTTATGACGTGCTGCTGCTGACCGACAGCCTCTCGCGCCAGGCGCAGGGCATGAGGGAGATGAGCGGCAGGCTCGGCGAGATACCCGGGCCGCAGGCATTCCCCGCCTACATGAGCGCTTATCTCACGCGATGGTTCGAGAGGGCGGGCAAGGTCCTCTGCCTGGGCGGAAGCAAGGAGAGGCGCGTGGGCAGCATGACTACTGTGGCAGCGCTCTCTCCGGACGGCGGCGACATCGCCGGCGATCCTCCGACGCAGGCGGCGATCCAGACCGCGAAGGTGGCCCTGATCCTGTCGCGCAAGCGAGCGGCTGCGCGCCTCTTCCCTGCGTTCGATCCGCTCGAGTGCCATTCCAAGTATCTGGACACCTCTTCGGAGGCGCTCACGCGGTTCTTCGAGAAGAAGGGGCTCCCCCTGTGGCTCGATTACGTGAGGGCGATCCGCGGCGCCGTCGTGGAAGGCGATAGGATAAAATCCCAGATGGAGATATTGGGCGAGCGCGGCATAGCGGATTTCGAATACCGAAAATATCTCATGGGCGAGACCGTTCAGAAGGGCTATCTCAACCAGAACACGTTCGACGAGAACGACCGCGCGACCTCCCTCGAAAGACACTACGCGATGATGAAGTTTTTCGTTCACCTCTTCGACATATTCCCGCAGAAGGACAAGACCTCGATGAGAAGGCTCCAGGAGGAGCTGCTCTTCGAGATAACCCAGGCCAATTATGCCGCTGACTATGAGAAGGCGTATCAGGCCATCCTGAACAAGGTACAGGAGGGCGGCAGGTGAAGATAGTATATTGCGACATAGTGAACATAGACGGGCCGATCCTCCAGGTGCGCGGCGTGACCGGCGTGTCCATGGGCGAGGAGGCCCTCCTCGAAGGCTACGGCATGGCCAAGGTCGTGAAGATCCAGGGCGACACGGTCTTCATGCAGTCGCTGCAGGGCAGCATGGGAGTGAAGACCACGCAGAGGACCGAGTTCACCGGCCACCCGTTCGAGATATCCTTCAATCCCGAGAGCATAATGGGGAGGGTCTTCAACGGAATCGGAAGGCCGAGGGACGCGCGTCCCGAGATCGAGGGGATCAAGATTCCGGTGGAGGGCGCGGTGGTCAACCCGATGCGCCGCGCCATGGGGCAGGGTTACATCGAGACCGGCATCCCAGCGATAGACGGGCCGAACACGATCGTGAGGGGCCAGAAGATACCGATCTACAAGCTCCCCGGCGAGGACGTGAACGACATCATCGCGAGGATAATCAGGCAGGCCAGGGTGGCGGGCCAGGAGCAGTTCAGCGTGGTCTTCGGAGGGCTCGGCCTCCTCAACGAGGAGTACATCTTCTTCCGCGAGGTGCTCGAGGACGCGGCCGCGCGCACCGTGATGGTGGTGAACCTCGGCAACGAGTCTCCGATCGAGAGGCTGAACGTGCCGCACATCTGCTGCTCGTTCGCAGAGCAGCTGGCGCTGGCGGGCCAGCACGTGCTCGTGGTGATGACCGACATGCTCCGCTACGCCGACGCCCTCATGGAGGTCTCGAACGCGCAGGGCAAGATCCCCTCGCGCGACGGGTATCCGGGCGATCTCTACTCCAGGCTCGCGCGCATCTACGAGCGTGCCGTCAACTTCGGCGCCCCGCGCGGGTCGGTGACGATCATAGGCGTGAACTCCGTCCCGGACAACGACCTCTCCCACATCGTCGCCAACCTCACCGGCTACATCACCGAGGGCCAGCTGCCTGTTGAGCGCGGCCGCTTCGACATCATGAAGTGCCTATCAAGGCTCAAGGGGCTTGTGGTCGGCAAGGAGACCAGGACCGACCACGGGCCGATCATGGACGCCTGCGTCTCCGCGTACGCGAACGCGCTGGCGCTCCGTGAGCAGCAGGAGATGGGCTTCACCATCACAGACGAGGTGGACATCGCGTATCTGAAATTCGCCGATCAATTTGAGAACAGGTTTTTGCCGGCCGACCAGGACCTCACGCTCGACCGCACGCTCGATCTTGCGTGGGAGCTGGCCGGCATCCTCCCGAAGAGGGTGCTGCGCATCAAGAAGGAGATCCTGGATGCGCGCTGGAAGGGCAAGGAGGCGTAGGGCATGACCCAGGTGTCAAAGGGCGCGTTGAGGGCGAACAGGCTCAAGGTGGCCAGGCTCAATAAGGCCGTGCCTACGCTGGACCTGCGCCGCAAGCAGCTCACCAGGGAGATGATGAGCTGGGACGAGCGCATGCGCAGGATGCGGATCGAGCGCGACGAGCTTGCGGCGAAGATGGAGGCCAACCCTCACCCTGAGATCGAAAAATTGGTCTCGATCGTATCCGTGGAGATCGTCGACATCAACATCGCCGGCGTGATCCTCAAGGAGCTGAAGTCGGTGAAATTCGTCGTCGCGCCTTACAGCCTGATCATGACGCCTCCATCGTTCGACTACTTCGCGATGCTGAGGTCGAAGCATCTCGAGTCCCTAGAACGGCTGAGGATCATGGAGGAGTCGTTCGAGAGGCTGTCCGACGAGCTCGCCGTGACCACGCAGAGGATAAACCTGTTCGAGAAGAGGCTCATACCTCAATGCGAAGAGGGCATAAGGTATATCCGCGGCAGGCTGGAGGACAACGAGCGCTCCACCGTGATGGTTGCGAAGATAGCGCAGGCCTCGTTGCTCGGGAAACAGGAATCGTTCGAGAGCGCATAATGGCCATAGTCAAGATGAAACGGGTGACGTTTCTCACCCTCGCCAGAGAGGGCGACTCTCTCATGCGCATGGTCCAGAAGCTGGGCGTGCTGCATCCAGAGCATATCGCCGAGCCCGGCGAGTCGATCGCTGCGGCGCAGCTCGAACAC
>JBAZOP010000172.1 GCA_041648665.1 bacterium
CACGATCCGGTCCAGTCTGTCGAACAGGGAATCGATCGTCTTCGTCATGGGCTTTCCCAAGGCCCATGCGACCCTTCTGAGGGTGCTCGAATGGTAATCCGAGAGTTCCGGCGTGTATCCCATATGGCTTCCCTCCCTTTCATGATTCATCCATGGGGCCGTCCGTGCACAGGGACCGCCATTCCCGATAAAGATCGACGATCGCCATGTCCCCGTAGAACTGCCTGTTAACGAGCCAGAGGACCTTCCGAAACCGTTTCCTTGCGTCACCCTCCAGGGAAGCGGCGCAGTTGGTCCCGGCCTGTTCGAGAATCTCGACGCCGCGGTTCAGAAACACGATCGTATTCACCGGCAGGTATTCACCGCAGATGGTCTCTTCCACCGTCATCGCTGCCTCCTCCTTTCCAAGGCCAGATATCGGAAGTCAGAAGTCAGAGATCAGAGGTCAGAGAGGATTTCCCTCCCTGCTCCCTGCCCCCTGCCCCGGCCCCCGACCTCCATCCTTTCAAAACGGGATGTCTTCGTCGAAGGGCGCTTCCGGTTGACCAGCGCCGGTCCCCTGAGCACCGGATCCGGCCCCACCCGGTTTGGCCTCGCCGTTCGTGGGTTTGGGATCCAGAAAGTCCACGCTGTTGGCCACGATCTCCGTGACGGTCCGTTTGACGCCTTCCGAGGTCTCGAAAGATCTCGTGGTGAGCCTGCCGGTCACGGCCACCCGGCTCCCCTTGTGCAGATAGGCGCTCACGGTCTCGGCCAGTCCGTTCCAGCAGATCACCGAAAACCAGTAGACCCGCTCGTTCTCGCCGTACCGGTCGTTGACGGCGACCGACATCCTGGCCACCGCCCTTTGGGTCGTGGTCGTGTACCTGAGGTCCACATCCGCGCCCAGCCGTCCGATGATGTTCACCTGGTTCATGCTCGTTTCTCCTTTCGTTCGGTTAAGTTCACTCCGGGACAGGTTGGATCGAATCCGCCCGAATCACCAGAAGGTCCCCGTCCCTTTTCACGACCCCGGCCACCCGAATCTTTCGTGTGTTCGGAATCGCGTCCGTGAGCACCGAGAGCCTGCCGTTCACCAGCCGGATCGGCCCTCCCTCCCCGGTCTCGATTCTTGCCGGCGTGAACACGAATTCCATCTCCCTCCCCACGAAACACTCGGGCGCATGGGCGAAGATCTTTCTTCGCAGGGATTTCACGTAATAGTCCGTGGCCTTTCCAAAGGACCGGTAGGTGAAGAAGGCCAGGGGCTGAAGCCAGCCCACTGAATAGTTCACGATCTTCATGCTCCAGTTGATGGCCTCGATGGCGTCCGTCCCCTCCAGCACCAGATGCCAGTCCCCGGACTGCTGGGCCGGCCAGGTGCCGAAGGTGGTCATCTGGATCGCCTCCTCGAAGATGAAGAGGGAGAAGGTGACGATCCCCAGGACCGACAGGACCATGGCCGCGTGGGAAGACCAGGTTTTGAGCCTTCGAATCATGGCCGCTCCTTACGGGACGATCTTGAGGAGCGTGTACGAGGTCCTCCCCTCGGTCTCCCGCTTGTCGCACACGGCCTTCAGGGTGTCGCCCTTCTTGAGGGTCCTGGCCTTCTCCACCTGGTTCCCGAAGGCCATGACCGGGACCCCGACCTCGTACGAAATCCCCTGCAGGGTCTTTTCCGCGGTCACGATCACCCGCACGTAGGGTTTCTGGTTCTTGTCCACGGCCTGGACCACGTCCTGGATCTTCCCGGTCAGGACCATGTCCTCCGCATGCCCCGGTTGCCACACCGCCAGCGTGCACAGCCCCATCACCCCTGCCATTGCCGTCATCCATCTCGCCTTTGCCATAATGCCGCCTCCTTTTCCTGTTTGTGTCGATAAAAAACCCACCCTCCTTGCAGCTACGATGACATCTCTTTGAGACGCTCTCTCAACTCCCGGTACCCCGACTTCTTCTTGAGAAACCGCTCGATCTCCTCCTTGAGTTTGACGTATTTGAACTGAAGGAGGAGATAGTCTTTGCGCAGGATGACATGATCCTTTCTGTCCATAGATCCCTCCGATTGCCGTCTATGCCTGGCTTTTCCGATAAACAGATGGGGCGTATCCCGTTTTCGACCCCTGCGGCCATCGACGGGATTCGATGATGTCGTCCGTGAACGCGAGGGCGTCCTCGAGAGTGTGGAAATGGCCGATGCAGGTATCGCCGAACCAGACCTGTGCCCAGCGTCGTCCGTCTTCGACCGCCGTATCGATCTCGATGGGATGGTCTTTCACCGTCAGCAACATGGTCATTTTCTCCTTTCCCCGTGGATTGTTGAAAAAACAGACGGGCCATATGGTTGTCCCCCTTCGGGCGATGCGACGGACGGTGGGTCCTGTCGCGGTCGTCGGCCCGGCGAGCGGTCTGCCGGGTTGCGAGCGATCCGGACGCGTCAAAAGAGCGAGGCCTGGCCATGCGCCGGGTCTCCCGGGCCGTGTTCCTGTTTGCGGCGCTGGTAGGCCTTCCAGATCACGGTCCATTCATGCTTTCGGGGCACATCGCGAACCGCGATCCGGCCCTGCTGCACCTTGTAGAGCCAGGCGCCGAGGGCGGCCAGGTTGCCGTTGGCCCTGGCGATCTTGTCGATAAAGACCCTCGCCACGGGGCCGGGCCTGACGGCGCTTTCGAGAGCGCTCTTGCGCAGGTTGTACTCGGTCCAGAAGACTCCGGCCTGTCCATGGGTGAGGGTCATGTCGTACACGGCCTTGCCAAGGCCGGCCAGGGCGTCGAGATCGGTGCAGTTTCGGACCTGCTCGATCAGGGTCCGGTACCACTTGGGCTGACGCTCGATCCAGGGCGTCTCCGGCTCCGACTCGTCTTCCCCGAGCACGTGGTACCGATAGACATCCGGGGCCGCATACTCGACGTCCTCGGTCTCCGTTGCGTCCTCCACATCGATGTTTTCCACCTCGGCCAACGCGAGGGCCAGCCTCTCGAAATACCGGAGGGAGCTCTCGACGCCCCGTGCCTGGGTCCAGGCGATGAAGGTCTCGATCATCCGTTGCGTGGGATCGAGCATGACCCAGCAGTCGAGCAGGTTGGCGGCCTCGTGCAGGTCACAGCCGATCCTGCGGGCGATGTACTCGGGACAAAGCCAATGGGGATACGCCTTCAGGTTCAGATGGGGCGCCATGACCGTTGTGTCGGAGGACTCACACTCCTCGAAGATCATGCGGTCCAGGCCGTTCATGTCCTGGACGTGCCGGGCCATCGCCTCCCAGCCCTCCCCATAGGCGACCGGTTCCTCGGGAACGGGCCACCCGTTCTCTTCACACAGTTCGATTCGAGCGCGATTGTCGTGGATGAACAAAGAGATGTCGTTGCACATACGAGGCTCCTTTCTGATGCGATCCCCACCCGAAAGCGGGGATCAGCGAAAGTGTTGAACTCACAGACGGACAGATACGGATCAAATGGTTCCTTCCGCGACGACCGCCCGACGACTGCAAAACGAACACATCCAGGGGACGAGGCCGTGGATGCAGCGGGGGAACATGGGAAAGCCCGGCTCCCACCGGAAGGCGCCGGACCAAGAGCGAACCGGGACCCAACGACCGGCCCCGAGAGAACGAAGACCGGACGGACCCGCCACAGGCCAGACCACAACGGGAAGACCGGCCTCCACAGCGCAGGACACCGTGAACCAGGTGCCGGAGGAAGGACCGGAGACAAAGGCAACGACCCCGGCGGAACCCGAAACCAGCGACCGAGAGCGCGCGAAAAGAGCAGAGACGAAATCCCGGCGGGAGGCACGAACAGGAGCAGGACCCGCCA
>JBAZOP010000173.1 GCA_041648665.1 bacterium
AACTGGCCGAGGCTCGCCGTGAACACGAAGAGATTATCGTCCGCATTGAGGCATTGGAGTCGCGTCTGCGCAATGTCGATCAAGATTTCTATCGCGCGGAGCTTGATGCGATCGGCGAAGCGGCGCGTCGAGCTCGCGGAGAAGATCGCGCCATGGATAAAGACGCGTAAGTGACCGTCCCGCGTCGCGCCGGTGACGATGCGCCCCGGCGCGACCACTCCGCCAAAAAAGAAAACCCCGCAGGTGGGCTGCGGGGCTCTCGTCGAACAAAGGAATTAACAACTATGACCGTAGTCGAAATCCTGGCCAAGGGCAATACGCAGGGAGCCGGCTCCCCCAAGAAACAGCCCGATCTTTCATGGTTTGCGGAGCGCGTGAAGCGATCCCAAGAGAAGCCTTTCAGCGAAATCGTTACGATCGAACCGGCTCTCGCAAAATCACTCCTCGAGCGCAATGAAGCGAACCGGAAGCTGAATGAAGGTCTCGTCTCGAAAATAGCCGATGATATACGCGGCGGCTATTGGGAACTCAATGGCGAGACGATCATCATTGCCAAAGACGGGCAACTGAATGACGGCCAGCATCGGCTTAACGCCGTTGTCGCTGCCGGCAAGAGCATTCAAACGCTCGTGTTCTTTGGCGCCGAGCGCGATAGCCGGTTCACGGTCGATGTCGGGAACCAGCGCTCGACCGGCGATTTCTTGGGGATGGAAGGCGTCAAATATTCGAACGCCGTCGCCGCTGCGGCTCGTTTGCACTGGGCGCATCGTCGTGGGTTGGTCGCCGGGGCCGGCAGTCCGACAAAGCAATGCGTCAGAGCAGAATATTGGTCGCGGTCGAAGATGTTCGACAAGGCCGCGTCCCATATTCATTCAAAATTCGCGATTATGTATGGGTTCACGCCCATGGTCTGCGCATATGTTATTCTTCATGATGTAAATGCGGCGCGAACGATCGAGTTTTTCGACAAGCTCATCTCGGGAGAAAACCTGAAGCGTGGCGACGCCATTCTCGCGCTTCGCGCCCGGCTGATCGAATGCCGAGAGGACAATTTGCGAGCGTGGGAAAAGCTCGAAATGATCCTCCGCTATTGGAACCATTGGCGTCTAGCCAAGCCTGTCGGCCGTGCGATCCCGCTTCAAGGTCAATACCCCAAGATCGAGAGGTAAGCCAATGCAGGCGCCGCGCAAGACAGAGCTAATCGACGTTGACGCGATCAAGGTCCCGCTGCACAGGCGACAGCTTTCAGAATCTGCGGTCGCCAGCATGATGGAATCTATCCGCAATCTCGGTATGCGAACGCCTATCACGGTTCGGATGCTGGACGAAGAGGCCACATCCGAACCGGAACTCGTCACGGGCGGACACCGCCTAGAAGCGGCAAAGCGGCTCGGGTGGGAGCGCATCGAATGCTTCGTCGTCGAGCATGAGAGCGATGCGCTCGCCCGTCTATGGGAGATAGACGAGAACTTGATCCGGCACGCGCTATCGCCAGCGCAAGAGGCCGCTGCTATCGCCGAGCGCAAGGCGATCTACGAGGAGTTGCACCCGGAGACGAAGCACGGCGGCGACCGCAAGAGCGATCAAGTTCGCAATTTGCAATCTTGCTCTTTCGTCGAGTCGACTGCTGAGGCAACCGGGAAGCATGCAAGCACTGTGAGCCGCGCCGCCGCACGTGGCGAAGCGCTCGGCTCCGACATTGACGCGGTGGTAGGAACATCTCTCGACAAGGGCGTCGAGCTGGACGCGCTGGCGAAGATGGCGCCGGAAGAGCGAGCGCCAATTATCGAGCGCGCGAAGGCGGGCGAGAAGGTTTCAGCCCGCACGCATGATGTCGTTTACCTCGAGCAAGCCGCCGATCTGAAAGAAGCGGAGAAGCGCAACGGCACGGCGAACCGCGTCGTCGAAATGAATGCGGCAGAGCAATTCGCGCAATGGCTTTTGGAACGATCCGATCTTGGGGAATTGGACGTTCTGGTTTCTTGGCTTCAAGGGACAAAGCCGAAAGATGTAATCGCATATCTGAGAAGGAAAGCCGCATGACCGAGCAGGTAGGCAACAACAGTGGAGCGCAAATCCGTTCCATCATCGAACGGATCGAGACAATCGAAGCCGAGATCAAGGCCCGCCAGGAAGATCGCACGTCGATCTACGACGAAGCGAAGGGGAACGGGCTCGCCCCGAAAATCCTTCGCAAGATCGTCTCGCTTCGGAAGAAGTCGCGCGACGCGCTCGCCGAAGAGCAAGAGCTGTTGCGGCTCTATGTAGAAGCAGCGCAGTTGGAGCTTGGCATATAGTGATCGCGCGCCCGACGCCTATCACGGAAGCCGCACTGCAACGCGCGATCGTGCAGTATCTCGACGCGGTGCTACTGCCGAGCTATCGCGCGTTTGCGATCCCGAACGCTGCGCCGCGCACGCGAACGGGACACGCGTCAAACGCTGTCGCTGGTCTGCGCAAAGGCGTCCCGGATTTGGCGATCGTCGGCGGAAGCAAGGTCTATTTCATCGAAGTGAAAACGCCGCGCGGAGTGCTCAGCGACGAGCAATCTGAATTTGGCGTCTGGTGCGTCACGAAGGCCTTTGTCGGATGGGCGTGCTGTAGATCGCTCGACGATGTGAAGACGGCGCTGGCGCATTGGAATATCGAAACAAGGGAAGTGTCATGAGCGCCCTATCAAAATACGTCGTCCGCAAAGGGCCGGTCTACTACGCCGTGCTGCGCGAGGTCGAGAGGCGAAATGCGGAGCGACTTGCCGCGCTCGCGTCCGCGGAGATCGAACAGCGTCGTTTGGATGAGGAGCGCCGCGCGGCAGAAATTGAAGCGGAAGAGCGGAAGGCCGAAGAGGATCGCGCCGAACGGCGCCGCGCTCTGGATGCGTCTTGGGGGCGCTCGCATGGCAACCCAACGATCGCTCAAGTCCAGCGAACCGTGTGCCGCTTCTATGCCATTTCGTTCCGCGAACTCATTTCGCATCGCAAAACTGCGGATGTCGTTAGGCCGCGCCAGATTGCGATGATGTTGGCGAAGGAGCTTACCATCCATTCGTTCCCTGAAATTGGGCGCCGCTTCGATCGCGATCATACGACTGTGCTTCACGCTGTGCGTAAGATCGAAAGCCTATGTGAAGAAAACGATGCCGTCGCCGCCGACGTCGCCGCGATCCGTGGAAAAATCAAGAGCATTTCCGATGTCCACAACGAGCGATAAAGTCACGCTACTCGATCACGGATTCGTCCGTTTGGTCGATCATATGGGCTCTGACATCTCCATCGTGCGCGCGGCTCGCGTCTCCTATGACGCCGCGTGGCGCGCTGGCGAGAACGATGGCTCGGACAAGCGCCTCATCGATTATCTCTGGAAGAACCGCCATACGACGCCCTTCGAGGCGGTGGAGTTCCAATTCGAGGTGATGGCGCCCCTTTTCGTGCTACGCCAATGGCACCGCCACCGCACCTGGACCTTTAACGAGCTCTCCGGCCGCTACCGCGAATTGCCCGAGACCTATTATCTCCCCGATCCGGAGACGATCGGCGAGCAGTCGACGGCCAATAAGCAGGGCCGCCAGCCCGGCGGCGATCTCGAGGCGCGCCGCGCCGAGGTGGAGAAGCTGCGCGCCGGCTTCGAGGCCGCCTTTACGACCTATCGCGAGCTGCTCGCCGCCGGCTGGCCCCGTGAGCTCGCCCGCACAGTCCTTCCGCTCTCGACCTACAGCCATATGTTCGCCAAGGTCGATTTGCGCA
>JBAZOP010000174.1 GCA_041648665.1 bacterium
TTATCTCGCATCGCCGACATATCCTTCGCGATCTCTTCTTGCACTGATGTTCCGTTCTTCTCCGCCCTTGCGAGCATGAGAAAGAGGATAACCGGGACGCCTTCTTTGTCCTTGTCGGCGCCGTTTAGAATCATGAATGTCATGCCGCTATCCCTTGAGTTGGCATAGGCTGCATCGGCATAGCGCCAGCAGGCGTGGCCTGTTGCGCCTGCGCGATCAAAGCTTGCTGCTGCGCGGCGAGACGCTGCTGCTGAACCTCAGCGTCGGTCGGAAGCTGAATCCCCGTCATCGCCATGAGCGTGTCCGGCTGGAAATGCGATGCGATGATCTCGCCCGTGATCCGCGCGACGTCGCGGCAGAACCGCGCCAACTCTTTCTGACGCTCACGAATGCGGAGCGCGCCATACTGGCCCTTGATGCGCTGAGCTTGCGCCGTTTCGTTCGGCTCGCCTTCACCGCGCATGATGTCCGATATGCCGGCGATCTGGTAGACGTCTTCGGTAAGCTGCTTGCGAAGCTCGATACAGCCTTGCAGCACCTTCATCACCTGCTCGACAGGGAGAAACACGATCGGCGCGCCGCCGCTCCCACCCTCTTTGAACATCGCCCATGACGTCACCGCGATCATGCGATTTTCGAAGCCGGGCTGAAACGCCTCCTCGACCTCCGGCAATCCCTCACCATTCGGACCAGCGGGGTAGAAGCCAACGAATTTGAGCGCCTGTTGCAGCTTGCCGATGCGCGCCGTGAGAAGGTCGATCTCCTCGGCCTGATCCTGATAATAGATGTAGTCCGGAACAGGCGCGAGACTGTCATTCGTCAATGTTCCATAGGCCGGCTTGGGGCAGGGGAAGAAGCCTTCGATCTTGAGATATGGCTTGCCGACCTCGAGCGGCTCTTGCGCGCCCTTCGCAACCCACAGGACGCGGCGATTGGACTTGTCCCATATCTCCCACACGATGCCCTTGGACGTAGCGTCCTCGCTTTTCGGGGCGGAGTCGGAATCGTCGCGCTCAGCGCCGGCGACGACCGTCAGCTCGACATGCTTGCCAGCGTCTCCGAAGCGCTTCACCAATTCATCGCGCGTCAGGAAGGCGCGGAACGCAACCCATGTGACTTCTTTCCAAGTCCGCGCCGCTTCATGAACGAAATCGCCGCGCTGAAGGAATTCGATCTTGACGTTCTCGAACTGAAGGATTTCCTCGGCCGGGTCGCCGCCCGCCTCTTCGGACTCTTCGGCCTCTTCTTGCGCCTCGGCCTCGACGCCCTCGACCTCGCTGGTGTCAAGCTCGCCGGATTCATCGTCCACAGTGTCGAAGACAGGCTCGTATTTTAGCCGCACCTGTCCGCGAGCGTAAAGGAGATAGTCGTCGCGCACCTGTTCCAATTGCGAGTTGAAGTCGTTAAGCTCCATCTGCAACATGATCGCGCGCTCGAGCATTTCAGCCGTAACGCGCGCGACAGGGGACCTATCCTTCCATCGCCTGGAAACGAGAGGCTTCGGCGCCTGCTCATAGACCGCGGGCCGCAGCGTCTCCATGTTCGACCAGAGCAACTGATAATGACGATTGCCCGTTTCTGCCGACGCCTCATAGCGGTATTTGCGCCGGATCACCTGACAGCGCTTCTCCCATTTGCGCATCTCGGGCGTCGTCTGCGCTTTCTCGATTTGAGAAAGCCAGTAGGACACTTCATTCGGCGGATCGCTTTCTGCCATCACGCGCGCTCGAAATCCCGGCGATTGCTAGGCGACATCTTCATCACCTCGTCATAGGTCATTTGGCCGAATCCGCGGAAGTCTGGAGGCTTATCGCCGGCAATAGGAGCTTGCGCTATTTCTCGCCACGCCATGCACATATACCGAGCCGCGTCGGCTGAATGACTCGTCCAATCGTGGCGCGGCGTGTCTTTGTAGGCGCGCGTCTTTTCATCGAACTCGGCGCGATATTGCCGCAGCGCCTCGAGCCCTTGCTTGCATTCTTCGGCGTCGAACCACATGCGGGGGAGCGTCAGGCGAACAGCGTTGATCCCGTCCATGAGCTTGTGCGCCGGAACAAGCATTGGACGACGGCCGAGCGCCGCCAGCGTCTCGACGCGCGTGCGGCCGGTTTCCAGAGACCTCACCCGCGCGTCGTGAGGAACGTAGTCGTTCCCATATTCGATCCCGAGCCGCGTGCCGATTGCATCAAGCTCGGCTACGTAATGCGACAGCGGCTGACCGTGATTTTCATAATGCGCGAGAACGCGGATTTCACCGCCATAAGCCTGGAATAGCCAAATCGCCGTCGAATCGCCTATGCCCAAATCCCACGCAGTATTGACTTTCACGCCAGGGGCGGGGGCGACTGCCGTTATCCGGCCGGCGCGCTCGGCTTCAGCAAGCTCGCGTCCAAAATACGCGCCGACGATCGCCGCGGAAGGGTCGCAGTCGAATTCAGCCGCATATTGCTCCGCCGTCATGATCCGACGCGCGTCAGCCAGCTCGTCAGGAGGCAATATTCCGGTCTCTCCAGCCCGAAGAACGCTCGAAAACCACCCCTCAGGGTCGCCCTTCGCAGCCTCGTATTGCTGCCAAAGCTGGTTGCGCCCCTTCACCGTGCCGATGATGACCGCCCATCCTCGCCGATCCGCCAGAGCCGGGCGAACCACCTGCGCCCACAAGCTCGGCGACATATCGGCGAATTCATCGAGGATCACGCCGTCGAGCGCCAGACCGCGCAACCGATCCGAATTGTCGCCGCCGTAGAGGCTGATCCTCGATCCGTTGATGAGATCGACGCGAAGCTCGCTCTCGTTCGGGGCAGACGTCAATACCGGGCGGGAGAACGCCTTCAGATAATCCCAAGCCACAGACTTGGCCTGATTGTAGAATGGCGCGATGTAGGCGTATCGCCCGCCTGGCTTGCGCAGCGCGTGGTCGAGCATGTCCATTAGACACGCGACCGTCTTGCCGGCGCGGCGATGCGCGATAATCACCGCCCACCGCTGCCGGCGGCGGTGGAACTCGACGAACGCAGCCCGCGGCTCGTAGCCGAGCGGTATCTCCTTAGTCGCCACCAGCGTAAGCCTTGCGCGCTCGCTCGCGACGCTTTCTTTCCGCGGCCGACATCGGCGCATCGCCAATCAATGGACGCCCGCGCCCCCTTGCGGTTTTCGTGACATGCCCTGGTGTTTTCGTGACATCACCGGGCATTTTCGTGACTTCCGGCTCTATTTTCGTGACGCGCCCCGCCATTTTCGTGACAGGCTCGGCAGCCGAAACAAACCTAATCGCCACGCGGGACGCCCGTCATAACGACAAGCTGGACAGGGCCGCCGTCCCCATCGCCAGCAATCGGCTGCGTGCTCTTGCCATAGGCGCGGTCGAGGATTTCCTTGATCGCCGCAACGCGAGCCTGCTCGCTCTGCGCTTCGCGAGACAGCCGCGCAAGCTCTTGCACGGCGTCAGGCGCATATTGCCGGGCGATCTCACGAATTTCCGCCGTCGCTTTGTTCGGAGAGCCTTTTTGGCGCCCGCCTCTGCGCTCCCCGGGCTTTGATCCTCTGTTACTGTTTTTTGCTCTTTCAGCCATTTCTCAGCCCCGGTTGATGGGGGCCTCCTATGGGAGGGTGGGCTATGCCCCGTAGTAGTAATACGCGGGGTCGGATGTTCGGATTGCGTGCCAAGCCTCGATAGTCTT
>JBAZOP010000175.1 GCA_041648665.1 bacterium
GAGCGCAGATCCGATCTGGGTGGCGAGCCTTATGCGCTGGTCTTCGCCCCCAGCGAGCGTGCCGCTGGCGCGGTCCAGGGTCAGATAGTCCAGCCCCACGTCGATGAGGAAGCCCAGCCTCTCGCTGATCTCCTTTATCACTCCCTTTGCGATCTTCGCGCGTTTGGGGTCCAGCGAGAGTCCCTTGATGAAGGCGAGCGCCTGGTCGATGGATAGGGCGCAAAGCTCCGAGATGTTCTTGCCGCCGATCCGCACCGCGAGGCTCTCCGGCTTGAGCCTCGTGCCGCGGCAGGTGGGGCAGGGCCTCATGTTCATGAAGCGCTCTATATCCTCGCGCACCGAGTAGGAGGCGGTCTCCTGCCAACGCCTCTCGAAGCTCGGTATGATCCCCTCGAAGGCCTTCCTGTAGCGCTTGTTGCCCCGGCCGGTGTCGTAGGTGAAGGCGATCTCCTCGTCGCCTGAGCCGTGGAGGATGGTCTTTTTCAGCGCCTCCGGCAGGTCGGCGAAGGGCTTGTAGATGTCAGCGCCGTAGTGGCGCGCCAGCGCCTCGACGAGTTCGATGTAGTCGGTGGCGTTCTTCTTCTGCCACGGGAGGATCGCCCCCTCGCGCAGCGAGAGCTGGCGGTTGGGCACGATGAGGTCGGGGTCGAAGTAGTGGCGGACCCCAAGACCATCGCACGCAGGGCACGCCCCCTTGGGGCTGTTGAATGAGAAGAGCTGCGGCTGGATGTCCGGCAGCGAGATACCGCATGTCGGGCACGCGTGTTTTTCGGAGAGCAGGATCTCTTTGTCCCCCTGCAGCTCGACCTTGACGATCCCGTCCCCGTGTTTGAGCGCGGTCTCCAGCGAATCCGCGAGGCGCTGTTTTGCGGATGGTTTTATCACCGCGCGGTCGACCATGAGGTCGATGTCGTGCTTGCGTTTTTTGTCGAGCTTCGGGGTGTTTGCGAGCTCGTGGACCTCGCCGTCTATGCGCGCCCGCACGAATCCGTCCCTCGCGAGCTTCGCCATCTCCTTCGCGAACTCACCCTTGCGGCCGGATGCGATCGGCGCGAAGAGGGTGACGCGCGTCCCTTCGGGCAGCGCCATCAGCCGATCCACCATCTGCTGCACGGTCTGCCCCTCTATCGGCCTGCCGCACTTCACGCAATGGGGCGTGCCTGCGCGCGCGAAGAGGAGTCTGAGATAGTCGTAGACCTCGGTCGAGGTGCCGACCGTGGAGCGCGGGTTTTTGGATGCGTTGCGCTGCTCGATGGAGATGGCGGGGGAGAGCCCCTCGATGGAGTCCACGTCCGGCTTGTCCATCTGTCCCAGGAACTGGCGCGCGTACGCGGAGAGCGATTCGATGTATCTGCGCTGTCCCTCCGCGTAGATCGTGTCGAAGGCGAGCGAGGATTTTCCCGAGCCCGAAAGGCCGGTGACCACCACGAGCCGGTTGCGCGGGATGGTTACGTCGATGTTCTTGAGGTTGTGCATCCGCGCGCCGCGGACCACGATTCCCTGCTCTGACATAGCCCGCTAAGCTAGCCCGCCTGCGACAAAAATGCAATATTATTCAGGTAATTAGAGGTTACTATTCAGCCTTCACCTCTACCCACTCGATCTTGTCGCCACGGCGGATCTTCTCGACCACTTCCATGCCCGAGACCGTATGGCCGAAGACCGTGTAGCCGTCGTCGAGGAACGGCGTGGCCTCGAGCGTGATGTAGAACTGCGAGCCGCTCGATCGCCGCTCGGGGTTCACCTCGTCGCCGGTGCGCGCCCATGCGAGCGCGCCCTTGTCGTGCCTGCGCTTGATCTCGGCGGGGATCGTGTAGCCGGGGCCGCCTGCGCCCGTGCCATCCGGGTCGCCGCCCTGGACCACGAAGCCCGGCTCCACGCGGTGGAAGGTGAGACCCTCGTAGAAGCCGCCGTCCGCGAGCTGCTTGAAGTTGGTGACCGAGAGCGGAGCGTCTTTGGCGTAGAGCTCCGCCACGATCTCGCCCTTGCTCGTCCTGATTATCGCCGTGTACTTCTTCTCCGCGTCTATCTGCGGGATCTTGGGCTCGCTGAACGCCTTTTTCTCCGCCATCGCTTCCTCCTTTATCGTCTCAACAGGGCCCGCTGCCTTCTCCGGCATGGGCGCGTTTGTCCTGCATGCGCTGAGCGTCCAGGCGAAAATGAGCAGCGCGATTGTTATTGCGCCTCGCCTCATGAGATCTCCCTTCCGGGCTTGCGGGCGGAGATGACGACGAACGAGCCGAATTTCGAGAGTATGTCCGGGATCTGCCTCAGCTGATTCAGCGTGCGGCGGGCGATGGCGCGGCCAAAGCGGCGCTCGACATCCTGCTGACGCGATTCGTAGATGGCGAGCGAATGGTCCCATGTGGCCATGGTCTCCTTGATGATGTCCATCCTGCGCTCGACCTCGAAGCCGCTCTCCTTGCAGAGGGCGGGCCAGTCGGTCACCAGCTCGGCGCCGCGATGGTAGAGGATGCTCTGCAGGACGCGCTCATCCGTCCGCGACGGCGTCCCGGTGAAGACCAGGTCCGAGAACCCCATGCTGCCGCCGGGCTTCAGCACGCGGAAGCATTCGTCCATGAGTCTCTTCTTCTGGCCGCTCGAGACGCATATGTCGCCCGCCACCTCGATGCAGAGGAGCGAATCGAACGATGAGTCCTCGAAGGGGAGCTTCAGAGCGTTGGCCTCTTGCACTATGATGCGATCCGAGAGGTTGTGACGGGCCACGAGCTCCTGCCCCTGCCTCACCTGCTCGGCGCTGATGTTGACGCCGGTGATATGGCAGCCGTGGTTTCTTGCGATCCTGATCGCGGGTGCGCAGATGCCGCAGCCTACGTCGAGGACCTGGCTGTCCGCCGCGAGTTTGGCCATGCCGGCTACGAGGTCGGTGTGATTTTCGAGCGCCTTCGCGAAACTTTCGGACGGCTCTTTGAAATAGCCGAAGTGAAAGCTGTCGCCGTAGAACGTGCGCGCGTCGTCCGTGATCAGGTCGAAGTACGCGCCCACGCTCTTGTTGGTGCGGCGGCCGAGCGCGAACACGGGGAGGCTCATCCTCAGGGCAGCGAGCAGTTTGCCGGCGCAGCCACGCAGACCGCGCTCCCTGTAGGTCTCGCTGAGAAAACCTCCCTTTGCCGCCAGGACCCCTCGTTCTTCGCCCATACTTTCTCCTTGTTACAGCCCCAGCTCTTTTTTGCCGACGGCGATCATGTGCTCCACCTCGTCCATCGATGGGGCCTCCGCGTAGATGCGCACGAGAGGCTCTGTGCCCGACGCGCGGAAGAGGAGCCACGAGTCGTCCTCGAACAGGAAGTGGTGGCCGTCCATGGTCTCGTGCTTCACGCAGCGCCGGCCGTCCATGTCCTTGATGTCGAGAGCCTTCATCGCCTCGCGCGCCTTCTGTATCTCGGCGGCTGTGAGGTGCATGTCGAGTCTTCTGTACCTGCAGGGGCCGTAGTCCTTCTGCAGCTCCGCGACCAGACGGCTCAGCGGCTTTCCGGTGAAGGCCATCATCTCCAGCAGCATCAGGTCGGAGAAGACCCCGTCGCGCTCCGGTATGTGGCGCGGGAAGCCGAAGCCGCCGGACTCCTCGCCGCCCACGAGCACGCCCGGGGCCTTCATCGCGGGGCTTATGTACTTGAAGCC
>JBAZOP010000176.1 GCA_041648665.1 bacterium
CTCGCCACATGCCGGACTTCCGCGCAGCGGAGCGCACCCTGCAGATACTCACGCAGGTGGCGGGCCGGGCGGGCCGGGGAGACAAGCCGGGCCGCGTGATCATCCAGACCTGGCAGCCGGAGCACCCCTCGATCGCCGCCGCCGCGATCCACGACTTCGGGGGATTCGTGGAGAAGGAGCTCGAATACAGGAAGAAGGCCGGCTATCCGCCGTTCGGCAGGATCGCATGCGTGAGGATATCCTCGCTCAAGGCCGACCTGGCAAAGAAGACCGCGGAACGCCTCGGCCTGGCCATGAAGGATGCGGCAGGCCAAAGGGACGGCATCATAATCCTAGGCCCTGCCACTGCCCCGATGGGAAAGATAAGGAACAGGTACCGCTGGCAGCTGCTCATAAAGGCGCAAGGCGCCCAGGCGCTCTCATCCTTCCTCGCAAGGATCGGCCATCTGCTCGAAGGCAGAGAAAAAGGGGCCAGGATCTCGATCGATATCGATCCCTCAAACCTGCTCTAACCCTCATCAAGCCCCTCAAGATAGCTATTTTGCCCAGTATTATCAATTAGTTATAAATTAAGAAAAAAATATTCCCTCCCACGCAACTTGAGCCCCCCTGCGGACCGATAACTATTGTGGAAGCAGAAACAGAAGTTGGGAGTCAAAAAGTTCGACCCCCCCCTTTGGGCCCTTCAGCGATAGTGTTGGAGGGTCCTTTTTTTTGCTTTTGCCTTGCCTTGGTTCCTTGCCTATAGTGGGCGCATGATTCGCAAAATCGTGAAATACCCCAGCCCGGTGCTGACGCAGAAGGCAAAGCCGATCTCAGAGGTCACCGAAGAGATCCGCCGGCTGCTCGACGACATGGCGGAGACCATGTACTCGGCGGACGGCGTGGGACTGGCCGCGCCGCAGGTGGGCGAGTCCGTGCGCGCGATCGTCATCGACATCACCGGCGGAGAACAGAGCGAGCAAGACGGCCTGATGAAGATGGTCAACCCCGAGATAATCGAGCGGCAGGGCGAGATCGAATACGAGGAGGGCTGCCTCTCGGTGCCGGACATGCGCGTGCTCATGAAACGCAGCGAGCGCGTCAAGGCGAGATACCTGGACGAGAAAGGCCTGGAGCATGAGATCGAGGCGGAAGGACTTCTCGCCGTCGCCCTCCAGCACGAGATCGACCACCTCGACGGCGCCCTCATCATCGACAACGTGAGCCGCCTGAAACGCAACATGTATCTTGCGAAGCGCAAGAAGGAAGACGACCATCCAGTCGCACTTTAGCCGATGAACATAATCTTCATGGGGTCAGCGGCATTCGCAGTCCCGGCGCTCGAAGCGCTCGTCAAGTCGCATCACGACATCCTCGAGATAGTCGCGCAGCCGGACAAACCCGCCGGCCGAGGCATGCAGATCCGCGCCTGCCCGACGGCGGAGTTCGCGAAGGAGCGCGGCATACCGCTCTATCAGCCTGAGGGCGTGAGAAAACCCGAGGTGCTGCGGCACTTCCTGAAGCTCGCGGCCGACCTCATCGTGATAATAGCGTACGGCAGGATGCTGCCGCGGGAGCTCATCGACATGCCGCCGCACGGGACGATCAACGTGCACGCCTCGCTGCTGCCGAAATACAGGGGCGCCGCGCCGATAAACTGGGCCATAGTCAACGGGGAGCGAGAGACCGGCGTGACCACAATGTTCATCAACGAGGAGATGGACGCCGGGGACATCCTCCTTGAGGCCAAGACCCCGATCGGCGAGAGCGAAACCGCGCCCGAGCTCCACGACAGGCTGGCGCGAATGGGCGCAGACCTGCTGAAGGCGACCATACGCGAGTTGGAGGAAGGGAAACTCACCCCCACCCCGCAGGACCACCGCAAGGCCACGCAGGCTCCGATCATAAAAAAAGAGGACGGCCTGATCGATTGGTCCCTGACCGCGCGCGCCATATTCAACCGCGTGCGCGGCTTCACGCCCTGGCCCGGCGCCTACACAAATCTCGGAGACAAGACGCTGCGCATACACAGCGCGGAGATGACCGAGGATGAAAGAAAGGCGGCGCCCGGGACCGTTATCGAGGCGCAAGATCGGCTTTGCATCGCCTGCGGCGAGGGTATATTGAAGCTCGTCGAGGTCCAGCTGCAAGGCGGGAAGAGGATGCCGGCCGCCAACTTCCTGCGCGGGCACAAGCTCTCGTCCGGAGAGAGACTGGGATGAAGAAGACGCTCATAGCTCCGTCCATACTATCCGCCGACTTCTCGCGCCTGGGCGACGAAATCAGGGAAGTGGAGGCGTCCGGCGCGGACGTCATACACGTTGACGTGATGGACGGACACTTCGTGCCGAACATCACGATCGGAGCGCCGGTCGTGAAAAAGATCAGGCCGGTGACCAGGCTGCCGCTGGACTGTCACCTTATGATCGAAAACCCCGAGAAGTACATAGCGGACTTCGCGAAGGCAGGCGCGGACTGGATATCGGTCCACGTCGAGACGTGCGACCTCGCGAAGCTCCTGCCTGCAATAAAAAAACTCGGCTGCAGGGCCGGCTCGGTGATCAATCCGCCGACCCCGGTCGAAAAAGTCATCCCCTTCGTGGAGCTCTCCGACTTCGTGCTCGTGATGACGGTGAACCCCGGCTTCGGCGGGCAAAAGATGATCGATGACTGCATAAAGAAGATCGCGATAATTCGCGAGCACATAGAAAAACACAAGTTGGCCACAGAGATAGAGGTAGACGGCGGCATAAACCAGGAGACGATCAAGAGGGCCTTCGACGCAGGCGCAGGGATCATAGTCGCGGGCTCCGCGATCTTCGACACAGGCGACTACAAAAGGTCCATCACAGAGCTGAGGGAAGCTGCCCGTTGAGCTGAAGGGCGCGACAGGAGGGTTCCATGGAATCGTTAGAGAGGATCCTGAGCCAGATCAACAGCTTCGTCTGGGGCCCGCCCCTTCTGGTCCTTCTCTTCGGCACCCACATCTATCTCACCTTCAGGCTCCGTTTCATCCAGCGCTACATCGGAAAGGCGATAAAGATCTCCCTCAAGCGCACGAGCGAGGGCGAGGGCGACATCAGCCACTTCGGCGCCCTCACCACCGCGCTTGCCGCGACCATCGGCACGGGCAACATCGTGGGGGTGGCGACCGCGATCGCTGCAGGCGGTCCGGGCGCAGTCCTGTGGCTGTGGCTCACCGGCATATTCGGCATCGCCACGAAGTACTCGGAGGCCCTGCTCTCGGTGAAGTACCGCATCACCAACAAGAAGGGGGCGATGTCCGGCGGACCGATGTACGTGCTCGAGCGAGGCATGAACGCGAAGTGGCTGGGCGTGATATTCGCGCTCTTCACGAGTGTGGCCGCCTTCGGTATAGGCAACATGGTCCAGTCCAACTCAATCGCCATGCTCGTCAAGGACACCTTCAGCGTGCCCACTTGGATCACCGGCGTAATCCTCACCGTGCTCACCGCGATCGTGATACTCGGCGGCATCAAGTCGATCGCGCGCGTATGCGGAGGCCTGGTGCCCTTCATGGCGTTCTTCTACGTGCTCGGCTGCGTCGTGCTGCTCGCGCTCGGCTGGCGCACCATACCCGACA
>JBAZOP010000177.1 GCA_041648665.1 bacterium
GATCCGGATGAGACAGATCCCTCGGTAATGGACACCGACCGCGACGGCCTTGAGGACGGGGTTGAGGCCAGGGGCGATTACGACGGCGATGGTCTGCCTGATTTCGACTATCTCATCGTTCAGGGCGAGGGCGAGTGCATGCCGCCGGAGACCATCAGCGACTTGGACTGCGACGGCGTTCCCAACGCCAGGGACGACGATTCGGACAACGACGGGTGCCCTGATGCGCAGGAGGGCGGCTGGCTCGACGCCAACGCCAACGGCATCCCCGACATCTATGACAACGAGGCCGAGCTCTGCCCTGAGCCTGCGGCTGATGCCGGTTCGACCGGGGGTACCGCAGACGATGAGGAGAAATCCTCCGGACCCGGAGAGGGCCCTGCATATCCGCAGGATGGCGCCGCCTGTTCGCTCATGGCCGGATCATTGGATGATAATCATGATGCTGGAATTGCTATAATCTCCATTGTTTTCTTGCTCCTAGCTATCTTTTCCACAGCCCGCCCCCTTATACGACAAATTTATTGATTTAAAATATAGTTCTTGTAGAATCCCTCCAATCCTGGGGGAGGGAAACTGCATGAAGACTTTAATTGACCGTTTTTCTTCATATTTAAAGCATGAACGGGACGTGTCGCCCCATACATGCAAGAACTATCTCGTAGACCTGCATCAATTCCTGAATTATCTCGAAAGCCGCTATACTGGCATATCCAGCAAGGGAGAGGCGTATATCGGCAAGATAGATGCCTCGGTGATACGCGATTTCATGTCAAAGATGTGGAATGAGTGGAGTGCATCTTCCATTGCGCGGAAGCTCGCTTCTTTGAGAACTTTCTTTAACTATTGCATGAAACAAAGCTTGATTGAAACGAATCCTGCCAAGGAAGTGGCGACCCCGAAGATACCAAAAAGGGTTCCTAAGTTTCTTACGGTCGATGAGGTCTTCGCACTCATGGATTCAGCAGCAGATGAAGGCGCCCTCGGCGTCAGGGACCGTGCGATACTCGAATTGTTATACGCCTCAGGGCTTCGCGTGAGCGAACTCGTGGGCCTGGATATCGAACACATAGATCTCAAGACGCACATGGTCCGGGTGTTGGGAAAGGGACGCAAGGAGCGCATAGTGCCGGTGGGTGAAAAGGCCTGTCTGGCCCTCGTGGATTATCTCAACAAGAGATCTTCTCTCATAGTTGATCGGGGTCAGGAAAAGGCGTTTTTCGTCAACCGCCACGGCGGCAGGCTCACGGCGCGCTACATCGAGAGGCTCATCGCGAAGTACATGCGCCGCTGCGGCGTGCAGAAGACGATCACGCCGCACGTGCTCAGGCATACCTTTGCCACGCACCTCCTGGGCGCGGGCGCCGACATGAGGGGCATACAGGAGCTGCTGGGTCACTCGAGCCTCTCGACCACGCAGAAATACACGCATGTGGGCATCGAGAACCTCATGAAGACCTACGACCAGTCGCATCCAAAGGCCTGATCAGCACTTCCTTAGCCCTGAGCATAGTCGAAGGGTTGATTTAGTCTAAAATCCTGATATGCAACTCCCCCTGACAGAGGGAGAGGCCATGTTCCATTCCACTACGATTTTGTGCGTGCGCCGCGACGGGAAGGTTGCGATCGCCGGCGACGGCCAGGTGAGCTTCAACAACACAGTGCTCAAACAGACTGCGAATAAGATACGCACCATGCGGGATGGACGGGTGTTGGCGGGGTTCGCCGGCTCCAGCGCCGACGCGTTCACGCTCTTCGAGCGTTTCGAGGCCAAACTCGAGGAGCACAGGGGGGCGCTGACCAGGGCCTCTGTCGAGCTGGCCAAGGACTGGCGCACTGACAGGGCGCTGCGCAGGCTGGAGGCGATGATGATCGTCGCAGATTTGGAGAAGACTTTTACGATATCCGGCACCGGCGACGTGCTCGAGCCGGACGACGGCGTGAGCGCCATCGGTTCCGGCGGGCCTTACGCCCTGGCAGCCGCGCGGGCGCTCTTGAAACACACGAACCTCGACGCCAGAAAGATCGTCGAGGAGGCGATGAACATCGCTTCAGGCATCTGCATCTACACCAACGATCGCATCCACGTGGAGGGGCTGGGCTAGTCCTTGAAGTCATGATCGAGAAAAATTTCACACCCAGAGAGACGGTCTCGGAGCTCGACCGCTTCATCATAGGCCAGGCCAAGGCCAAGAAGGCGGTCGCGATAGCGCTGCGCAATCGCTGGCGCCGGCGCAAGGTCGAGCCGGATCTGCGCGACGAGATAGTCCCGAAGAACATAATCATGATCGGCTCCACCGGCGTGGGCAAGACCGAGATCGCCCGCAGGCTGGCTAAGCTCGCTGAGGCGCCGTTCATCAAGGTCGAGGCCTCGAAGTTCACCGAGGTGGGCTACGTGGGCAAGGACGTGGAGTCCATGATCCGCGAGCTCACCGAGATTGCGGTGAAGATGGTGCGCGAGGAGGAGTCAGGTCTCGTGAAGGCGAGGGCGCGCGAGCAGGCCGAGGAGCGGCTCCTGGACCTGCTTCTTCCGGGGCACGAGGAAAAGCCGCCGGTAGGCGAGCCCGGCCAGACGCAGGAAGAAGCTGGCGCAAGACGCCATGCCACGCGCGAGAGGCTTCGCGGGATGCTGCGCAAAGGGGCCCTCGACGACAGGTTCGTTGAGATCGACGGCGGTCAGCGCGCGCCCAGGGGCCCGGTCGAGATCGTGGCCGCCACGAGCCTTGAGGAGATGAGCTCCAATCTGCGCGACATGTTCTCGAACATGATGCCTTCCGGCCGCAAGCGCAGGAAGATGAAGGTGCCGGAGGCGCTGGAGTTCCTTCTGACGGAGGAGGCGGCGAAGCTCATCGACATGGACGCTGTGATCAAACAGGCCGTGGAGAAGGTGGAGCAGAACGGCATAGTCTTCCTCGACGAGATCGACAAGATAGCGAGCCCGAGGGGCGGTGAGCGAAGCTTCGGCCCCGACGTCTCGCGCGAGGGCGTGCAGCGCGACATACTGCCGATAGTGGAGGGCTCGACCGTGGTCACCAAGTACGGGGTGGTGAGGACCGACCACGTCCTCTTCATCGCATCCGGGGCGTTCCACGTCTCCAAGCCCAGCGACCTCATACCCGAGCTTCAGGGCCGTTTCCCCATACGCGTGGAGCTTGACTCACTCAATAAAGAGGACTTCTTCAGGATACTGACCGAGCCGGACAATTCGCTGGTCAAGCAGTACAAGGCGATGATGAAGACCGAGGGCATCGACATCGATTTCGACGAGGATTCGCTGCGCGAGGTCTCGGAGATCGCGGCGCTGGTGAACTCGCAGCTCGAGGACATAGGCGCGAGGAGGCTTCACACCGTCATGGAGAAGCTGCTTGAAGAGCTCTCCTTCACGGCGCCCGATCGGACTCCCGAGAAAGTGAAGATAGATAGAAAATACGTGAGGGACCACCTCTCCGACATAGTGAAGGACAGGGACCTCTCGAGATACATTCTCTGACCGTCGATAACGGAGGAAAGATGGCAAGACACCTGCTCACCATGTTCGACTTCA
>JBAZOP010000178.1 GCA_041648665.1 bacterium
GTTCTCCGCCTGCGCGAACTCCGGCTCGGCCAGGAGCTGCATCTCCCCGTCGACCATGAGATCCGAGCTCGGTATCGCGGCGAGCAGCTCCTCGGAGAGCGACATGGCGTTCATGAGTATCCTGTCGTAGTCCTCTCGGGTCGCGGCGAGCTCCCTCCGCGCCTTCTCGAGCGCATCCTCCAAGGAAAGCCCTGAAAAGGACTGGTTGCAGTAGTTGTTGATCCTCTCGATGTCAGGGTAGGTGAAGTCGTCGGCGACATCGATCAGGCGGTTCTGCACCGCGCCGTCCTGCGACACGAATATGCCCAGCAACCTGCGGCCCGAGAGCGGAACGAACTCCATGTGACGAAACCTCACCCTGCCCGCATCCGGGGTCACCACCATGCCGGCATAGTGGGAGACCGCGGCGAGCATCCTCGATGTCCTGGAGAGCACGGCGTCGATCCGCCTCTCGTCTCCTGAACAGCGGCTCTTGATCTCCTGCATCTCCTGATCGGTCAGGTCGTGGCGCTTGAGCAGCGTCTCAACGAAGACGCGCATCCCCAGAGCGGTCGGCACCCTGCCCGCGGATATGTGAGGCTGGGCCAGAAACCCCATATCGGTGAGGTCGGCCATGATGTTTCGCACGGTCGCAGGAGAGAGGTGATCGTGGTGCTGGTGCGCGATCGTGCGGCTGCCCACCGGCTGGGCGCTGGCGATGTAATCCGAGATCAGGATGTCGAGGATCTCAAGGTGTCTTGTCGAGGCTCTATGTGTCATTTTTAATAATAAATTCGGTTAATTGGCAGCTCTCAGGAGAAGCCGCCGGCAAGCTAACAGCCATAGGCCCCATTGTCAACGGCGGCTCCTGCAGTCCCCAAGCAGCCTTGCGAGCGACTCCTTTATCCCGCCCTTGCCCCAGGAGGCGGAGGCCTCCTGCCTCATCACCTCTTCCAGAGAGACGCCCCGGGCCAGCTCCTTGATCGATCTCATGGAGAGGATGAGGTCCGGCTCGAGGTCGTGCTCGGCCGCCACCTTCGCGCGCCACGACTTTATGACCTCCATCATATCCGCGGACTGGAAGGTCCTCTTCCTCTTCCCAGGCGAGGAGGGCCACGAGAGGCCGCGGCCCGCCTGCCCTCTCTTGACTGCGGCGACGATCTCACCTGCCGCCCTCTGCCTGCAATGCGGATGCATCCCGCGGCGGCGTTTCACATCCTCCACGTCGCGAGGGGGCTTCACCGCCAGATCTATCAGCGCCTCGTCCGAGATCACGCGGAACGGGGGCAGATCGAGCGATTTCGATATCTCCTCCCTCAGCTCAGCGAGTTCATTGAGCACGGCCAGCGCCCTGCTGTCGCAGGAATCCCTCGCGCCCTTGACCCTCGCGAAAAGCGGCCGCGTATCCGGCTCGAAGCGCAGCATCTCGCGCTCGGCGAACCTGACCGCCGCCCAGTCGGCGCGGCCGAGCCGCTTCAGCTCCGCATCGAGCCTGTCCCTGAGCTCTATAAGGTACCTCACGTCGCACGCCGCGTACTCGAGCATGGCCTCGGGCAGGGGGCGGATCGTCCAGTCCGCGCGCTGGAACCGCTTCGAGCCCTTGACGCCGAAGTGCTGCTCGAGCATCGACGAGAGCCCGAACTGCCTGTGCCCGCAGAGACGCGCAGCGATAAGGGTGTCGAAGATGTTCCTGGGGCGCCAGCCGAAATCGCGGTCGAGCGACCGCATATCGAAATCCGCGTCGTGCATCACGATCTCGACCGCGGGGTCCTCGAGCATCTTCCGCAGCGGCGAGAGATCCAGCCCTGCCAGCGCGTCTATGATGTATGAGGCCCCGGGGGATGCGAGCTGGATGAGGCAGACGCGCTTCTCGTAGTGATGCAGTCCGCTGGCGCACTCCAGGTCGAACCCTATGCAGGGCTCTTCTGAAAGGGCGCCCGCCATAGCATCCACGCCTTTCTGCTCATCGACGAGTTCGTAGCCGCGAGTCACGGCCTGAATTGACATCATTTCCGGCCGTGATGCGACAAAAAAATAAGCCGCACCTATGATTCGTGTCTGAACCAGCCTTGCGTCCTGAGGCAGATATTCACGAGCATGAGCATCACGGGCACCTCGATCAGCACCCCTACGACTGTCGCAAGCGCAGCTCCAGAGGAGAGGCCGAAGAGCATCGCCGCGGTGGCGATGGCGACCTCGAAGTGGTTGGACGCCCCGATCATCGCGGCGGGCGCCGCGTCACGGTATGAAAGCTTGAGCAGCCGGGCCAACCCATACCCCAGCGAGAAAATCAGGACCGTCTGGATGAAGAGCGGCACGGCGATCCACAGTATCGTCAAGGGATTGCCCAATATCATGTCGCCCTTGAATGAGAAGAGCAGCACGAGGGTCGCAAGGAGAGCGAGAATCGTGATCGGCGTCAGGATGTGAAGGAACGTCTGTTCGAACCACTCATAGCCTTTCCACGCGACGAGCCAACGGCGCGAGAGGTAGCCCGCGATCAGCGGCAGGGCCACGTAGATTACGATAGAGAGCACCAGCGCCTGCCATGGAACCGGGAGTTTTCCTACGCCGAGGAGGAAGCCTCCAAGCACGCCGTACAGGACGAGCATGGAGAGCGAGTTGATCGCCACCATGACGAGTGTAAGTCCGTCGTTGCCGCGCGCGAGATAACCCCACACGAGCACCATGGCGGTGCATGGCGCGATGCCGAGCAGGATGCAGCCCGCCAGGTAGCTGCGCCATAGCGGGACCTCCAGCATCTTGACGCCGTTTGCCAGAACGACCGTTCCGGCGCCGTGACCCGCGCCCACGGGGAGATCCAGACCGAAAGGCATCTTCACCAGATCGACGGCATCAGGGCCGATGAAATGATAAAACAACGTGCCAAGGAAGAAAATCGCGATGGCGTACATGGTAAACGGCTTGATCGCCCAGTTGACGAAGAGCGTGAGAAACACGGGCTTGCCGCTTTTGCCTGCCTTGATGACCTCCGCGAAGTCTATCTTCACCATGATGGGGTACATCATGAAGAAGAGACACACCGCTATCGGTATTGAGACTACCGGGGCGTCGTTCACGTATATGGCCATGCCGTCGAGATATCGCGCCACCTCCGGCGCGATTTTGCCGAGCAATATTCCGGCCACGATGCACAGGATCACCCAGACGGTGAGGTATCTTTCGAATACGCTCAGGCCCTTCAGTCTCGTTGCAGCCTGCGCTTCGCTCACCATGTTCAAACTCCTTTCACCGTATTCGGCTTCCTCGCCGTGATGTTCAGGCTGGTCACATAATCGCTTGGCTTTGCTGTCAGCGGAAGTTTGTCGGCGATCTCGCGGTAGAGGGGATCCGACCACTCGGCCATCTGGTCGATGTAAGCCGATTTGGTTTCAAAGACCAGCTCGACAAGGCCCACTGCAAGGGCCATCTCTTTGGTCTCATCCAGCGTGACCGCACCTGCGACGCAGGCAACGAGGGCAGCGACGGAGGCCTTCACCGCGTCCGGAAG
>JBAZOP010000179.1 GCA_041648665.1 bacterium
AGCCTCGGTGCGCTTCCCGGTCCTCCCGGAGCTTCTTGTCGTTGTAGCGCAGCGCCTTGAGGTACGAGTCCAACCGCCGCGCGTACGCCTTGCCGAAGTGCCCGCTCACCACCTCGTCCATCTCGGCAAGCGCCTCGCCCACGTCCGCGCCGGATGGTAGGTCAAGCTCGATGCTCACGCTGCCCACCTCGAACGTGTTGTACGCGACGGGCGTGAACGTCACCCGCCCGGTCTCCACTCGCAACCGCACCCCGGTCGCGGTCTGCATCACCTTCGCCTTGACCCTCGGTTCCAGCTTGTCACCCATTGCATCCTCCGTTGTGAATAATGCGCTAGCCGAATAGCCGCGCCGCCCGCTGCGCATCCTCCACGTACTGCTTGGCGGACGTCCACCCGTCGCCCGCGAGCACGCTGACGTTGTTGTTCCACTGCATCAGATTGCGTAGCGTCTTGAGTCCGAATATGCGGTGGTCCCACACGTAGTAGAGCACCGCGCTCGTGCTGCCCGCGCGGTTTGCGCGGCACATGCGCCCGCGCACCTGCCCGAACATCTGGCGATTGTTGTTCACCGGGGTTGCCATCACCCCACGGCTCACGGCGGGCACGTCTATCGCTTGCCCGATTGCCTGGAACGTACCGATGCCGACCCGCAGCGTGCCGCCCTTGAGCCCAGCCTTCGTCTCGTCGAAGGCGTGGCTCCACTCCGCCCCGCCCAGCATCAGGCCGCTCTTGATCTCTTGCTTGACGCACGCTTGGTCGATGAGCTGGCAGTGGTCGACCCGGTGGCTGAACACCATCACGCCGCCCTCGTCCGCCGCCATCTTCACCACCCGAGCAACCAACTCGTTGCGCACCGGGTCCGCACACATCTGGTCGAGCAGCACCTTGTGGTTGTGCAGGTTCGGGTTCGGCGTGCCGTCCTCCAAGAACTCGTCGTGGTACCAGTCGGCCGCAAACTCGCTCGGCACCACGCGCACGTCCACGTCGAGGATGAATCCCATGTCCACCAGACCGTCGCGCTCGATGTCCACGGCAACCTCGCCGAACTCGTCGTAGATGAGGAACTCCTTGTTGTCGGCGCGGGTCTCATCAGCGCTAAACCCCAAGCGGTAGCGGCAGCGGAACGGGTCCACCGCGCCGATGAACGTGCGCGCGGCAAAGCGTTGCAACTCGTCACACACCAGCACGCCGAAGTAGCCGATGAGCTGCTGCGCCTCCATCTCGCCCTTCTGGAAGATGCTGTACACCGACTGCTGCATTGCGACCGTGATGGGCTTGAGTGCGAACTTGCGCCCGAGCCCGACGACCCCAACCTCGCGCCGCGGTATCCGCAGCTCCTGCTCGATGCGCTCCACCCATTGCTTGAGCAGCGCGCCGGTCCACACCATCACGAGCGCCGTGCGTCCGATCTTGCTGATGGCGGCGATTGCCATGGACGTCTTTCCCGATCCTGTTGGGCTGCGCACCACGCAGTTCTGTTTCGCTATCAGGTCATCCACTGCTGCAACCTGGAACGCCGACAGCTTCCCCCCGTCCGGGAAATTGTGCGGTGGGAAGGCGTGTGTGGTTCCGTCGCACACCCGAACGTCGTAGTGGAACCGCACCCCGGCTTCCTCCAATAGCGCCCGCAGCTTGCGCGCCCCACCGCGCGGCACGCTCATCTCACCGCCGCGAAGCTGCCACGTCTGGTAGAAGCGCGGCACCTTGCCTGCCCAGTAGCCGAGCGCTTGGAGCTTGCCGTACTCCGGGTTGACGTGAGTGAACTGCTCCTTGAGCGCGTCGATTACCCACCCGGGCACATCGGCGGCGGCAAACCGCAATCGGTTGTCCACCACCACCCGCAACGATCCGTTGTTCTCCATGGCACAATAATGCGCGGCGCGTTAACCCGGGTTAACGCGGGAAGGAAAACCAGCATGGACTCCCTCGGTATCGACATCTGCCTGACGGCGTTCTCGTGCTCGGGCTCGGCCCCGTGCTCACTCTGGGCTCACGAGTACTTCAACGAAATGCCGCGCGTCGTGTGGGTGCCAGGAACGAACAGCACGCAGTTCGAGGCAGTAGGTACGGACGCGGGCCGCGACTTGGTTGGATGGGCTGCGCAGCGCGCCAAGTGCGAGACGCGCGACGTGCGCCGCATCGCGGTGGTCACGTTCAGCGCGGGGTGGGGGTTCGTCCACCGCTTGCTGAACTCGCCTGCGCGCCAGCACATCGACTCGATCATCCTGCTCGACGGCATGCACACCAACGACCTGACCGCCGCCAAGCTGTTCGCGGCGGACGCGGCGAACAAGCGGACGTGGCTCTGCATGGCGCACAGCCAGATCAAGCCACCGTTCGTCAGCACCTCCATCACCAACCGCGAGGTGATGCGCGGCGCTTACGCGACCGGCGTGCAGGGCTGCGAGCTTGCACCCGACTACGTGACGAGCGCCGTGCTTGACAAGCCGGTCACGCTCGGAAACCAGTACGGGCGGCGCACGTTCGACCGCGACCCGCTCGTCGAGCAGGACAACGTGGGTGATGCGTGGCGGCTTGAGTACGAAGGGGACAACGCCGCAATTCACATCTACATCGCACAATTCACTCAGCCGAAATTGTGGAGGTGGCTTGGGGAGCGGTGGGCGGACCCAACGCGCGGCAACCGCGTCCCGACGCCATAGCTTCGCGCATTATGTGGGTATGAACAAGCCCACTCGAATCAAGGACAAGCTCATTACTTGTGACGCCACGAACAACCCACCTACCACCGTGGACCAAGTGCTGAACGTAGACGTTCGGATTCAATTCGTTGACCAATTCTTGGAGCATTTCGTCCTACGCTTGCCCATTCCGCTGGCTGCGCTCCGGGACGGCAAGTTGAGAACCGTTGATGTTCAAAGCATCAGCAGCGTTGGGTTCGCGTAGCCATGTACTGGTTCACCGCCGACGAGCACTACGACCACAACTGCATCATCACGATGGAGGAGCGCCCGTTCATGGATACGGGCGTTATGGCGCACGAGCTGGTCAGGCGGCACAACGAGGTAGTCGAACCGGGGGACGTGACCTATCACCTCGGCGACTTCCAGTGGGGGACCAAGCGGTCGCGCATCGAGGAGCTACTGCGCTCGATGAACGGCACTCACATCCTGGTCGCCGGAAACCACGATGCGTGCAGCGACGTTCACCACAAGTACGCGCGCGAGGTGCGACGCTACGCGCGTGCGGGGTTCTCAGGGGTACACCAGTGGCTCGTGCTCAACCTGGAAGGTATCGGGCGCACGCTGCTGACCCACCTCCCCGCGCTTGAGACGCTCAACGCGCAGGAGGACCAACGCTACCTCGACCACCGCCCGATCATGGACGGCTACGACGCGCAGCTCTGCGGGCACTGCCACCGCCGCTGGGTCCGCCGCGGCAACAGCATCA
>JBAZOP010000180.1 GCA_041648665.1 bacterium
CGAGCATCTGATTGTCGAACACGAAATCATCCGAATCGGCCAGGAGCGGCAGCCTCTCCAAAAGCCTTCGCGAAAAGGCGCGATAGCCGGTGTGATACTCGGCGAGTTTGTAACCCAGAAGCCAGTTCTCCACCAGTGTGAGGAATCGGTTCGCAAGATACTTGTACAGCGGCATGCCGCCCTTGAGCGCCCCGACCCCGAGGATACGCGAGCCCAACACGACGTCGAACAGGCCGTTGGCCACGACCGACGCCATCGCCGTAAGCAGCTTGGGAGTGTACTGGTAGTCGGGATGCAGCATTATGACGACGTCCGCGCCGAGAGCAAGCGCCGCCCGGTAACACGTCTTCTGGTTCGCGCCGTAGCCCAGGTTCTTGTCGTGCTGGATGACCGCGAGCTCCATCTCGCAACAGAGATCGTAGGTGCCGTCTATGGATCCGTCGTCAACCACTATCACGTCGTCGACTATGTCGCGAGGTATCTCGTCATAGGTCTGCTTGAGCGTCTTCTCAGCGTTGAATGCCGGCATGACGACCGCTATTCTCTTGCCGTGAATCATGGAATATTCCTTTCAAAGGCCGAGCTCGGCGCTCAATCGAACAAAGGATGACGCTGCATGGCGTATCTGCCGATGAGACGTTCGAATTTGGGGTCTCTTCTCAGATATAAGTATGACATATCGTCGGCAAAGACGAGAGCCCAGCGCGGGTCCTCCCAGAGAAATCTGTGGAGATATTTAAAAACCGGACTGATCAGCACGTAATCGATGTCGAACCTTTCAAGATAATCGCCGAAGTTGCCGGTGTTCCGAAGGCTATCTATATAATTCTCGTAAAATTTTTCGCCGAAGATCGGCGTCCTGCCGTCTATGTGAACCTTTTCCCCGGGCCAACGCCTGAATATGAGGTACCCCCCCCAATGCATCGAGTTCAGAACGCGGCCGTGGATGTCGTGCCCTTCAAGAAAATCAACCGCATTCACGGGGTGCATGCCTTTCTCTACGCCGAAGCCTAGGTGCCTTCTGTATATCAAGTCAAAGGACGTAGGCACGCCGAACCATGCAAAAAAAAGCGCGATATTGAGGATCACGGCGGCATGCATCCAGACGGGCAAGATGGCCGAGCCTTCCCTCTCAGACGCAAACGCGCTCCTGAAATTGGCCAGCGCAATGGGCGAACAGATGATGAAGAACTGCGCGATAAATCGGGACGCGTTGAACGCCATTACGGATACGACGCAGACAATGAAGAGGTGCGAGAGACGCGCCCGCTTCCTGTTGACGATAAACGAGACAAGCGTCACCACCAGGAATACGCGGAACGCCGTGACGTAGATGACCTTGTCGAGGGTGGCCTCCCATGAAGGCGTCCACTCCCACGTGTTCTGGACTATAGTGTTCATGCTGAAAACTAGCTGATAGATAAAGTCGTAGAAATGTGTCCCCCAAGGATAGATGAGACATGCGATTGCGGAGAGGAGAGCGATGACGACGAGATGAATGCGCCTCTTCCTCTCGATCGCAGGCGGCCCGCCTGCGAAGAGCGTTTGCAGCCATTCGCCGGCCGCCGCCAAAGCGAGCATCATGACGCCGAAGATCGCCCCTCCATGGGCGTTGGCCCAGAAGACCTGGATCGGAAGCAGGAACCACAGGCTTCGCCCTTTGCCTCCGATGTAGCGGACGATCACCAGCAGATACAACGCAGTCAGGGCATCGGTGATCATGTGGGGCCGCGCCTGTATCCTCAGATGCGAAAAGATCACCACCATCACGGCAGCCCATGCGGAGGAAGGCCGAGAGAGGCCAAGCGTACGCGAAACTTTATAGACAAGACCCGCTATCAAGCCCATCATTGCAGTTTTAAATATTACAAAAACATCGAGCCCGCCGAGCCGATAGAGGACTGCAAAGACGATCTGCGAGAGCCACTCCGAGTTGATCCAGGGGGCGCCGTACGCGGTGTATGAGAAGATATCGGAACGCAGGATCTCGCGGTTTGCCAGCATCACCTCGCCGGCCTTCAGATGCCAGAACAGGTCGTGCCCCATAAGTGGCTCGAGCGTAAAAACCAGCACGAGCGCGGCCACCGCCGCCGCCAGGAAGCAAGCGCAAATCGATCTCACGGGCGCCTTCTGTTCGTCTATCGCACTCAAAGTGGTCTCGCTATGTCCCGGGCCCTACCTCGGCGCCGCCGCTCTCTCGCCTGCAGGTTTAGGCGCAGGTGCAGGTGCGATGCACTTGACGTTTATGAACCGATCCGTGACCCCGTCGACTTCGACGTCAACCTGCGTGCAACCCTGGCTGCGCCTGATGAGCTGGGACAACGACGCCTTCCATCCGTCCGCATATGAGGCGTCCTTCATTTTCTTGACCAGGTTGTCCCATAAGGCCCATGCGTTGCCCAGAAGCGAAAGGGTGACGATGACGCCTACGATGACCTCAAGGATTATCTTTTTGCGCTCCCCCAGAATAGAACCGATCCCTGTCTCCTGCATAGCTCCCCCTTTTTAAAAATGCGACTCAAGACGGGACCGGCCACCATGGCAAGGGCCCCGCCTTCCCTATCGCGAAGATTCCCTGTTATCGATATCCTCGATCGTCTTTTCGATCTCGGACTTAAGCCCCTTCTCCTCCCCATAAAGAATTTCCTGACGCAGGACATCGGCGATATCGCTATCCCCATAACGCCTCATGAGATTCAGCGCGGTCCGTCGCACGGACGCAGACTGCTCGGATTGATACAGCCTGAGGATGAACGGCATGCCCTCGCCCTTCTTTATGTCGGCGATGGCCTCCATCGCGGTCTGTCTTGTGGACTCAACGCTCGCTTTTGCGGCGATCTTTTCAAGCGCCGGCACGACATCCTCCTTGCCGTATATTTTGATCCCAACCAGCAATTCGTTTTGCGCCTCAGGATCGCCGCCTATCCTCCACTCCTCCAGTATCTTCTTGAGCGCGTCGAAGGACTCCCTGTTCCGCATCTGAGAAAGGGCGCGGATCACGTCCGCGCGCACCGTCCCGGAGCTCTTTATCGCGGCGCCGCTCAGAAGCGGGACCGCGACGACGCCTATTTTGGATATCGCCGCAACGATAGCGCGCCTCTGTCCGCGATCCTGCGCAATGCCGAGCAGATCGATGAGCGATTGCGCCATCTCCGACGTGGCGATCGAACCGGCAGCCGCGCCTGCGGCCCGCATCAGCTCCTCGTCCTGAGGCGTTTTGAGGAGTTTGAGGAGATATTGCGACGCCGCAGGGCTCCCGGTTTTTCCCAGCACATCGATGGCGGCAATCTTCACCGCCTTGTCATCCGACTCCTCCATCAGAAGAATAGCGTTCTCCGCGACGGTTTGCGATTTGGACTTTCCCAACGCGTCGGCAGCGGCCCTGCGAAGGGAGGGGTCGTCCAA
>JBAZOP010000181.1 GCA_041648665.1 bacterium
AACATGTTACGGGGATGTGCCGAGCTGGGGCTCGGCGTTCGTGCGCCCGGCAGCGCGCATGACTAACTGGTTAAAGTCCAGCCCCCGCCGATCGTCCTTGGGCGGGGTAGCCGAAGGCAGGGCAAGCCCGGTGACGGGAGTCCGGAGGGCCAGAGGCAAAAGACCGAGCCGTAACGAAAGTGAACCCGTGAATAAGGCCGGCACGAGTGGTCAGCCTGCGAGCGATGGTGAAACCCCTCGCGGTGGGTGGGAAGTGGACGCCCCACCCACCGACTCGTGCGGGTGGTGCGGGATGGCGCGGTCCGGAAGTTGCGCGCGTGACCCGGGGAGACCTCACCGGCGTGTAGCCGACAAGAAATGACGCGGAGGTGGCGGCCCGCGAGACAGCAAGACCGCCGACAGGCTCCGGGGCCGTGTCCGGCCACCGGATTACGCCGTGAATCGGACACCGGCAGACACAGGCGCAAGGGCGCAAACCGGCAAGGAGTCAGAGCCAACATAGTACCGTGTGGCAGAAAAGCCACGGAAGGCGGGGCAGCAAAACCCGCCGGAGGGAAGGGAGGCAGGTGGGAGAAATGAGAGACGAGCCCGCATGGGGCAGAGTCGGACAGACAAAGGGGCGACGATTGCCGACGTCGGCTGAAGACCGCCTCGGCGCAATCCGGGACGACCGGGAGCGCTACCCCCGCTGGACGCCACTCATGGTTGGGGCCCTGCCTCGCCTGCGCGAGCAGGGGCGCAAGTGGTTTCAACTGTACGACAAGATTGCGGATGAGAAAACGCTGGCGGCGGCGTGGAAGCGCATCGACGGGCGCACGCGGGGCGAAGCCCGCACCCGCGGCGCGGGGGTGGACGGGGTGACGGTGGAGCAGTTCGCCGCCGTCGCCGGAACGCAACTGCCCGCGCTGGCGGCCGCGCTCAAGAGCGGGACCTACCGCCCCGCGCCGGTGAAGCGACAGTGGATACCCAAGCCGGGCAGCAGTAAGAAACGCCCGCTGGGGCTGCCCACGGTGGCGGACCGCGTGGTGCAGGAGGCCGCGCGGGGAGTTCTCGAACCGATATGGGAGGAACAGTTCCTGGACGGCAGCCACGGATTCCGGCCCGACCGCTCCACGGACAGCGCGTGCCTCATGATGGAGGCGCATCTGGAGAGCGGAAAGGTGTGGATCGTGGACGCGGACATCACCGGATGCTTCGACAACATCGCGCACCGGGCGGTCACCGACCTGCTGGCCCGTCGTGTCGCCGACGGCAAAGTGATGCGGCTCGTCGAGAATATGCTCGCGGCGGGTGTCATGGACGGATGGTCGCTGAAACGCAACAGCACGGGCACGCCGCAGGGCGGCGTCATCTCGCCGCTGCTGTGCAACGTCACGCTGCACGAACTCGACACCCGGCTCGAAGCCGAAGACATCGCCTGGGTGCGCTACGCGGACGACTTCGTGCTGCTGTGCGAGACGCGCGAAAAAGCGGAACGCGCACTCGGCGCCGCCCGCGAAGCACTCGCCCCGCTGGGACTGGAACTGCACCCGGAGAAGACCCGCATCGTGCACCTGGACGAAGGGTTCGACTTTCTGGGGTGGCACTACAAAGGGCGGCAACGCTGGCCGCGCGGGAAGAGCGAAAAGGCCTTCCGGCAAAAAGCGAAGGCGAAGACCCGGCGCAACCGGCCCGGCAGCATGGAAGCCGTCTGCGCGGAACTGGAACCGCTCCTTCGCGGATTCTACAACTTCTTTCGCAACGGCAACAGCGCGGGAACGTTCAGTCACCTCATGGGATGGCTGAGACGGCGGCTGCGGGGCATACTGCGCAAGCGGCAGTACGGCAAAAGCGGCATCAGCACGCCCAGCGAACACTTCACCTGGCCCAACACCTGGTTCGAAGCGAAAGGACTGTTCGACCTTGAAACGCATCTTGTCACACACAGAAGGAAACCGCCACACTCCCCGGAAAGGGGATAATCCCACTGGAGAGCCGTGTGCGGGAAAACCGCACGCACGGTTCGGAGGGAGGGGCGGGCTAACGACCCGCTCCTACCCCTATCCGGGAAAAAACCTTGCTTTTGCACTATCTGAGTTTCCGGGGGAATCAGGTAATTCTTTATTCGTAACCGTTCACAGCACTTCTTCCCAGGAACACTTACCCAATGGGACTTATTTTCCGGGAAGCCTCCCCGGCATACCCGATTCCTTTTCACAGTCCGCAGCCTTCCCGCCTCCCCGGTTCTATCTTTAACGGGTGGCTGCCGCCCCCCGTGCCTCCCGCTCTGGAAGGACTGTATGTTTTTACCTGATTAACTCATTTCCATTCACGTTCTGGCAACCTGTGAACGGCCACCTTTATTCTTACAGCTTCCCCGCGACTTCCAGGCCCGCGGCGCGGCCGGACATGAGCGACGGGCTGTAGCCGGAGCCTGTCTCCGCGTAGCCGCCCACGAAACTGAGGCCGTCGATATACTTCTCATCCTTCGCTGCTATTATCCGGGGAATCACATAGTCCCACACATCCTGCTCGTAGGCATAGATGCTGCCCTTGTAAGAGCGGGTATAGCGGGCGAAAGTCTGCGGCGTGGCAACCTCGATCTCCTCGATCTTATCCCTTATCTTCATCCCCGTGCAGCGCTCGAACTGGCCGATCATGCCGCCGGCGATTTTATTTTTAAGCTTGAAATACTCCGCCGGCTTCACATTGTCCCACACATCCGGCGTGAAAAGAGTTGTCATTGAGAGAACAGTGGTGCCCGCCGGCGACGCGTCGGGGATTGCGGCGTTGAGGCATGTGGTGGCCTGCATGTCCGGCACGTCCAGGCGGCCCATGCTGGCGTAGATTTTATCCGTGTCCATGCCTTCCGAAATGAAGTAGCCGTAGTCGGTGATACCGATCTTTTCGATGGGGGCGTCAAGGCCCAGGTATACCACGAAGCCGGCGCCGCCGTGACGGCGCATGTTCACCGTTTTGAAGGCTATCTCCGGCGCCTCGCTCCGGGGGTGAATCAGCTTGTTGTAAGCGATGGTGGGTGACGAGTTGCAGATGACGTGGGAGGTGGAGACCGAGTCGCCCTTAGCGGTTTCCACACCGGTGACTTTTCCGCCATTCACCAGTATTTTCTCGACGCGGGTGTTGTACTCGATGCGGCCACCCAGTTCCAGGATGCGCTTCTCGATGGCGGACACCATGCCGTGGGAGCGCATTTTCGGGATGTACGCGCCGTTGTCCAGGTAGTTCAGCAACATG
>JBAZOP010000182.1 GCA_041648665.1 bacterium
AACGCCTCTTCGTTCATCATGCAAGGCACTCCCTTGCCGCCCATGCCCTTGAGGTCGACGACGACGAGGTTGTCGTCCACCATAACTATTTTCACGCTTCTCTCATTCAAACAGCACCTCCCGCCCGTCGATCCTCACGACAGGTATGAACTCTGCTTTAAGACTATGAACTGCACCACGTACCCCAGGAGCTCGTCCAGATCGAACCCGTAAGGCGCCGACATGTCGCGGGCCTTCGCAAGCCTTGCGGAGGCGACGAGCCTGTCGATCGCCTTCCACGAGCCCTCGCCGCGCTCCTCTATGTCGATGATCTCGTCGACGATCCTCCTGAAATCATACGGCTCGTCGGAGCACCGGCCGTCAGCCGCACACGACGGGGCCTCGACCTTCAACCTGGACGCCCTGTGCGCGGCCACCGCCGACCTGAGCCCGGAGTCGAAGCATGCCCAGCGCATCACGAACGAAGATTCGAACTCCATGGCTACGGCGGCGAGGTTCCTGTAAAACGCGTCCCAGACCGCATCGAATGAATACCGCCCCGCCTCGCTGCGGGAAAAATCGCGAAGCGCCGAATCGAGCCAGGCCGGCATCTCTTTCCTGGACTTGATCTGATCGATCTTGAGAATCGCGGTCTCGCCGGGTTCGACGCCTAAAACTGCGCGTTCCATCGCCCGTATATCAAATTCGACGAGCAGGGCGCGGGACAGGAGCGAGGCGCCTTCGTCTTCCTCGGAGCACATCCTCGCCAGCTCCGAAGCCGACATCGGCACCTTTCCGCCGGGCGTAGCCGGCAGAGGCGGCAGCGCTGTCAAAAGATATTCGAACGACATCAGATCGCAGCCTCCGCCTGCTCATCCAGCATCCTGCGGAACCTCTCGGACACGAAGGGCTTAAGCACCTCCATCATGGAATCCGTGTCAACGATCAGCTCGCCCCCGCTCTCTTCGGTGAAGAGCTTGAATCCTTTCATACCCTTCTCCGCATGCAGCGCCGCGTGCACGTTGAGGTCGGACCTCATCATCGCAAACCACTCCTTCATGAATTGTTCCTTCATCTCCTCCGGGATCACTATGTGGAGCTGCCCAAGTTCGTGCGAGGTCCTGTTTTTTGCGAACTCCGATATGATCTTGAATATGAGTTTTTTGATGAATTCCGGGTCGGCAAGCGCCTCCTTGACGCGGCGCCTGAGCGGCTCCAGCGCAATCAGATCCTCGAGCTCGCCCTTGGCCTTGAGAACAAGGTCTCGGAGCGCAAGAGACATCTGTTGGTCGAGGTTCCGCATCACGGCTGCGGATTTGTGATGCGCCTCCTCGACGATCGCATCCCCTTCGCTGCGCGCGTCGTTGATCAGCTTCGCCGCGTCGGCCTTGGCCTTGGATATGATCTTCTCCGCCTCTTCCCTGCCGCGGGCCACGCCGTCCTGTTTCACGGAATCGATGAGTTTCGCCAGTTCGTCCTTCAACTTTTCCTCCCCTTCTCGAAGGCGGCTGCGGCCGGCGCCGCCTCTGAAACGCACACCGTAACCATGTCGTGTATGACCTCTGCGAATCCGCTCCCGATGTCGTAGTCTTCCCTCACCGCCCCTCCGCGATCGCCCTGCTTCACGAAGTGTATGTTCCCCGGATTCAGGAGCGCAAGCATCGTATCGTGCCCCTGGAGCGCCGTCATCCGCCCGAGGGCGGCAGGGAGAGTGACGGAGCTAACCTCCGCGTCGACCACGGCCTTGCCCGGAGTCATGATCATGAGCTTCATCGGTTCGCGGCCATCCTGTCCGCCTTCTCTCTCATCTCCTCTATCGTGCCGACGTTGAAGAAGGCCTGCTCGGGCATGTCGTCGTGTTTCCCATCGATGATCTCGCTCACGCCTCTGACTGTGTCCTCCAGCTTGACGTATTTGCCGACGAGCCCGGTAAACTGGCTGGCCACGTGCAAAGGCTGTGAGAAGAAGCGCTGCAGCTTCCTGGCCCTGGCCACCGCCTGTTTGTCTTCGTCCGACAACTCGTCCATCCCCAGTATCGCAATGATGTCGCGCAGGTCCTTATAGCGCTGCAGCAGGCTCTGCGCACGGCGGGCGACCGAGTAGTGCTCCTCGCCGATCACCTCCGGCGCCAGCATCCTGGAGGTGGAGTCGAGAGGATCCACCGCCGGATAGATGCCGAGCTCCGCGATGTTTCTCGACAGCACGATCGTGGCGTCGAGGTGCGAGAAGGCGGCTGCCGGGGCGGGATCGGTGAGATCGTCCGCGGGGACGTAGATCGCCTGGACCGACGTTATGGAGCCCGACCGCGTGGTCGTTATCCTCTCCTGCAGCTCGCCCATCTCGGTCGAGAGCGTCGGCTGATATCCTACGGCCGACGGCATCCTTCCGAGCAGCGCCGAGACCTCGGAGCCCGCCTGAGTGAAGCGGAATATGTTGTCGATGAAGAGCAGCACGTTCTGCCGCATCTCATCGCGAAAATACTCTGCGACCGTGAGCGCGGAGAGCGCCACCCTGGCCCTCGCGCCCGGAGGCTCGTTCATCTGTCCGTAGATGAGCGCGGTCCGGTCGAGGACTCCCGACGACTTCATCCCCAGCCACAAGTCGTTGCCTTCCCTAGTGCGCTCTCCCACTCCGGCGAACACGGACGTCCCGCCGTGTTCGAGCGCCACATTGTGTATGAGTTCCATGACCAGGACGGTCTTGCCCACGCCTGCGCCGCCGAAAAGCCCTATCTTCCCGCCGCGGGGATACGGGGCGAGCAGGTCTATAACCTTGATGCCGGTCTCGAACATCTCTATGTCCGTGGCCTGCTCGCTGAACGCAGGCGGATCGCGGTGGATCGGCATGCGCTTCTGAACGGCGAGCGGCGCGCCCTCGTCCACCGGTTCTCCGATAACATTGAGGACTCGGCCAAGAACCTCCTTGCCAACCGGCATCATTATCGGTCCGCCGGTGTTTCGCACGGCCGCGCCCCGGATCAGACCCTCGGTCGAATCCATGGCGATGCAGCGAACCATATTCTCGCCTATGTGCTGCGACACCTCGAGCACGAGGTTGTCCTCCCCCGCGCCTAACGCGGGATTCGTGACCGTAAGCGCGGTGTATATCTCCGGGAGTCTCCCCTCGGAGAAGATGACGTCCACCACCGGGCCCATGATCTGTATCGCCTTGCCGTTTGAAACTTTGTCTTGCGCTCTCATCTCTCAGCTC
>JBAZOP010000183.1 GCA_041648665.1 bacterium
TGGCGGGACTGAATCGAAACGCAGCCAGCAATCTCCGTTTACGGCAAAGCGGACTCCTCACCGAAGCCCTAAAGACCTATAAGATACGAATGTCAAGCGACATTGAAAACTGACCCCCGGACGACATCGAAAACTGACCCCCTGCCCGAATTATGCTGAGCCCTCGACGAGAGCTGCTTTCACGAGTCCCGACCTTCGCTTGCCTTTCAGCCTGAAGCTCTCTCCTCGAATGGTCATCACCTGGCTGTGATGAAGCAGCCGATCCAGGATCGCTGCCGCAACAATGACGTCACCGAAGATCTCGCCCCATTCCCCGACCGACCGATTTGTCGTGATCATGGTCGCGGATCGCTCGTAGCGTCTGGATACGAGCTGGAAGAAGAGGCTTGCCGCGTTCTTCTCGAAGGGGAGGTATCCCAACTCGTCGATGATGAGCAGCTTAGGCCCCGCGTAGTAAGACAGGCGCTCTTCTAGACGTCCTTCTGTCTGGGCCTTGGCTAGCATGGCGACGAGATTGAGCGCGGTGATGAACAGGACCGAGTATCCCCGCTGAATCGCTTCGCGGCCGAGAGCGATCGCAAGATGGGTCTTGCCGACTCCCGGCGGCCCTTGCAGGAGGATGCTGTCACCGTTGGCGACCCAGCGGCTGGTCGCCAGCTCGCGCACGAGCTTGGGATCGACCGAAGGCTGAGCCGCGAAGTCAAAGCCGTCGATAGTCCTGACCGCGGGAAACTTCGCGATGGACAGGCCCATCGCGATCCGGCGCTGATCCTTGCGGGCGATCTCGGCTTCGCACAGGAAAGCCAAAGCTTCGCGAAGCGATAGGTCCCGGCGCGACGCCTCGTCCAGAAGCGTGTCCAGCTGATCACGCATGGCGGTCAGCTTGAGCCTGGTCAGCATGGGCGTGAGGGTGTCCAGGTCAGCCATCATTGCGCCCCTACAGCCATGGCGTATTCGGATAGAGGCCTAGCGAGTTCGCCCGCCGGTCCCTTGGGTGCACCGGGAATCTCGATCCCGAAATAATGGCGGTGATTGATTACCCGCTCCCTGCGTCCCGCCGATTCGGCATGCCGCGCGATCTCGACTTCCCCTTGGTGCACGGTGACCATGCCGTCTCCGATCCGGACGGTCACCTCCTTCCCGATGTGCTTCCAGGGCACGCTGTAGCTGTTCGTATCCACTTCGACGCAGAGGTCAGTATGGACAACGCGGGTAAGCTCGCGATGGCGTACGAACGAGGGTTTTCCTGCACCCGGCTCAAGGTACCCGCGCTCACGCGCGAAGCGGTCGATGGGCCGCTCCTCCGTCGTCCCGTGGAACCTGATGTCCGCGACCTCACGCATCCAGCGCTCCAGATGGCTCTCCATCTCTGCCCAGGACGCGAATTCCCGGCCCGCTATCGCGTTCCGCTTGACGTAGGCGACCGCACGCTCATCCTTGCCCTTCGTGCGGGCGCGGTAGGGCGCGCAGGCCCTCGGCGTGAATCCCCAGTGCTTCGCAAAGGCCTTGAAGCTCTCCGAAAACACGACCTCCCGCGTTTTCACGTCATGGCTTTTCACCAGGGCTTTCGGGTTGTCCAGCAGTACTACCTTCGTCACCCCGCCGAAGTGCCAGAAGGCGCTCTCCATGCCCGCAAACCAGGAATCGCGGCGCTCGTCGGTGAAGGCCCGCACGTAGATCCGGCGCGAAAAGGCGAGGACCAGCACGAAGAAGTACACCTTGATCCGCTCGCCGGCGATGACGACGAATCGCTCCCCAAAATCGATCTGGGACTGTTCCCCGGGGCCTGTCTCGAAGCGGGAAGTCGCCAGCACCTCGGCCCGCGCAAGTGCTCGATGAGGCTGCACCGCCCGCTCGAGCGTCCGCAGGCTTACCGAGATATTCCATTCCCGCGCGAGCTCCTGCCGGACCACCTCGGCGTTGTTGCCGTGCTTCTTCATCCCGGCTTGAAGCCATTCATCGAGACCGCCAAGGGCGCCTGAGCGTGACCTTGAGTCATACGCGAACCACCCGGTGGCGCGAAGATATCGGCGAACCGTATTCCGCGCGATCCCGAGTTCTTTGGCTATCGCCTTGCTCCCCATGCCCTGCTTGTTCATCGCCAGGATCGTCGCCACCTCGTCGGGCAACCTCATGGCAGTACTTCCGTTTCCATCCCGGAAGCCAACTACATCCTTGCCGTCCTCTTCCATACCTTCCCCTGCCCGGCGAGGGGGTCAGTTTTCAATGTCGCCTGGGGGTCAGAATTGCATGTCGCCTGACAGTTTTCTTGCTACGACGGACTGCGACTGCCTCATCGTGGTCGGAAAGCAAGGCCCGAGTGCGCTCAACCTTGCGTGCGGAAATACCTATTGCCTAAGCATTTATTCCCACTCTCTTGGGAGCCTTCTCTCATTGGTGTTATTTGTAGATAACGGGGAGCAGAAACCTTCCTAGTGATTGTCCAAGAGCTCGATGAGCCCGGCACTAGAGAGGTTCAGTCGGTTTTACTGGGTGTGGACAGCGCAGGCCAGCACCTCGCCTTCTGAGGTGGGGGTTTTCTCATAAGTGGTGACTCGGAGGATGCTGAGCTCCCCGGTGGCCCGGACGCGGGTGTTGTCGGGCTTCTTCCAGACGTTGACTGGCTTGGAGGGATCGAAGCCGTCGACCGCCATGTCAACCTTGATGGCATTGAAAACCTTGCCCTTGATCGAGAAGCCAGAGGCGAACGGCTCGGTCTTATTGAGTTGGTCTAGGTAGAGCTCCATGCCGATGGCCTCAACTGATATTCTATCAGCCATCTCGGATTTGATGCTAAAGTTTGATATACAATCACTCAACCTCTCGGTCACAAACACGACGATGCAAGGAAGAAGCATTTCCTATTTCCCCTCTAATTCCCCTCTAAATTCTCGACTTCCCCCCTCTACGGGAGTATACTCGAGAGAGGTCGGAAATAGACAAGTCTTTGTCTGTTCGATAATTGAGTAGTCGGCCGATAAAGCGGGGAGAGGGCGATTCCAGCCCGACCTTCCCCTAGGGGCTATGACCGAAAGAACCCGACCGCGAGGTCGGGTTCTTTCATTAGCAGGCCCCAAGGAGAGTCGAACTCCGGAGTCGCCGATGCGAGCGCACAGCGAGCACGAGCCCCATGGATGGGG
>JBAZOP010000184.1 GCA_041648665.1 bacterium
GCGCCCTACGCGGCCAAGAGCGCTCGCAGCCGCGGCCGCGTGCACAAGGAGCCCGAGTGCGAGTTCCGCACCTGCTTCGCGAGGGATCGCGACCGAATAGTCCACTGCGAGGCTTTCCGCCGCCTGGAGTACAAGACCCAGGTCTTCGTCAACCACGAGGGGGATTACTACCGCACCAGGCTCACGCACACGCTCGAGGTGGCGCAGATATCCAGGGGGCTCGCGCGCACGCTCCGGCTCAACGAGGATCTCTCCGAGGCGATCGCGCTTGCTCACGACCTCGGCCACACGCCGTTCGGCCATCGCGGCGAGACCGCGCTCAACGAACTGATGGCGAACCACGGGGGCTTCGAGCACAACCGCCAGAGCTACCGCGTGGTCACGCTGCTGGAGCGCCGCTATCCCGATTTCCCAGGCCTCAATCTCTCCGCCGAGGTCCTCGAGGGGCTGCTCAAACACGCGGGCGAGTACGATTCCCCGGAGCTGGGCGGCCTAGCGGTGGATATGAAGAGATATCCCTCGCTCGAGGCGCAGGTGGTGAACGTGGCGGACGAAATCGCCTACATGAACCACGACCTGGACGATGGGCTCGAGTCCGGCATGCTGAAGACGGCCGATCTCGACAACGTCGAGCTCTGGAAGCGGGTCAACTCTGAAGTCTCGAAGGATCACCCCGGTATCGCGCCCAAGATGCAGAAGAGCCAGGCGATCAGGAGGCTCATACACCTGCTGGTCACAGATCTTCAGGACGAGACGAGGCGGCGCATAGGGGAGCTGGGGATCGCCTCGACGGAGGACGTCGCAGCGACTGCGGAGCCGGCCGTGGCGTTCAGCGACAAGATGAAGGTGACGACAAAGGGGCTCAAGGACTTCCTCTTCGCCAACCTCTACCGCCACTTCCGCGTGGAGAGGATGGCGGACAAATCGAACCGCATCCTCTCGGCCCTGTTCAACACATACCTCAACAATCCGAAGGTCCTGCCTCCCTCGATCGAGCGCGCTATCCGCGAGGAGGGGCATGCGGAGCGCAGGGTCTGCGACTACATCGCCGGCATGACCGATCGCTTCGCGCTGGGCGAATACGCCAAACTCTTTGATCCGGACGAAAAGGTCTGACGCGCTGCATATTGTCGATCGAACTCATCTCTGCGAAAACCCGGGCATCCTGAAAGGAGGGATTTTATGAAGAAAACGATCCTTGCCTTTGCAGCCCTGGCCGTGATGTTCGTCTCGGCCGCCTCGCAGGCGGACGATTCCTGCTCCAACTCGGTGAGCGCAGGCGTGCGGCTCATCGCGCGCTTTGTCACCCTGCCTGACGCGCCTTCGTACGAAGCGAAAGGGGAGGGCGCGATCTGTTACTCCGTAGACGGCAAGGGCGCTGCGGTCGTGGCCGCCTCGGTGCCGAGACTTGCGTTCCATGAGAAGGATCTGCCGACCGGGCTGGGGGAGATCTCGGGCTTTGTGGAGCCGATGCCGGGCGTGGACCCTGTGATCTCGTGGGAGAAATTTCCTGAGGTGAGGCTCGCCAACGTGGACCTTCGCGTGCGCGCGTTCAAGGGCGCTCTCTCCCCGGACGGCGCAGGCCCCGAGCCGTTCATCGACATCATACTCCCCAGGATGGAGTTTCGGACCGGGCCGATCGAGGTCGAGGGCGTGGAGTCCATGGGCTTTGTTGACGCAGACACACTCACCGCGCAGCTGGTCGCAAGCGTAGTCCTGCCGGAGGACGATGATCCGCTCTACTCTGAGTGGCTCGCTGGACAACCGGTGCTGTGGGAGCTCGTGGTGCAGATGAAAAATCCGTATCAGAAGGATTAATCGACCGGTCTTACTTTCTTTGTCGCCTTCTCCATCGACTCTATCTCTGCGCAGTAGCGTTTGAGTATTGAATCCGCGAGCGTGCGGGGGTCGATGCCGTAATCGGAAAGCCCCTTTGTCGGCACGGGAGTGCCGTCGCTGCGGATGTTGATCGCAAAGTGTATGAGCGTGGAGCGAGGGGAGCTCGTGGCGATGGAGACCGAGAGTTTGCGATCGCCCTCATAGATGTCGTCTCCCTTTCTCTCGATCCTCGCGCTTGGTGCGCGTCCGACGATCTCCTCGGCCGCGATCGCGACGAGCAGCCTTTGCCGCGCGACTGCGAGGGGCAGGTCGCGCTCCTCGTGTTCGGCGATGAAGTGGAGCATCTCGTTTGAGAAGATCGGGGCGTTCGCTGCGACATCTTCGAGATCGACCATGTTCTCGATCGGGACATCGGCAGGGCCTGCGAACGAGGCGATCGCGCTCCCGGCAAGCCTTGTCTGGCTCTTAACCCAGCCTGATCTCAGCTGCGTGCCGTCGTAGAGGGTTTTGTTTTCTATCCATGCGCCTTTCATCTGTGTCACCTTGTCCCTTGTTCGAACCTCTCCTTGATAGTATCGAATGCGTCGTTTGCCTTGAATGCCCTGATCGTGCGCGCGCAGGACTCGCATCTGCCGCAGAGTTTCTCCTTGCCTTCGTAACAGCACCAGAACGAGTCCGGCCCGAGCTTCAGTGCGATGAATTCCCTGGCGATTGCTTTCTTGTCCATGTCTTTGGTGGGGCAGAGGATCTCCACCTTGTTCAGGGTGGAGAAGGAGAGCGCGCCTTCGGTCGCCTCCATGAACGGAACGCCGTTGTCAGGGAAGGTCTCGGCCTCTTCTCTGTTGAACCCAGCGATCACGTGCTTCGCCCCCATCCCCTCTGTGAATGATGCGGCGATCGCGACAAAGAGACCGTTGCGATTTGGGACCCACACAGCCTCAGCCCTCTCGCGTGCGCTTGATTCCAATCCTTTCGGCTCCACGGCCGGGAGTTTCGCGTCTTTGTGCGTGAGCGGGCTTTTGCCCAGCTCCGCGAGCCACGGCAGGGCGATCGAACGATGCTCGATACTGTGCTCTCTGCAGAATGCTGCGGCAGCCTCTTTCTCTTGCCTCGCCGCCCTCTGGCCGTAGTCAAAGGTCAGCGCGAGCGCGATATCGCAGCTCCGCATGGCCAGCGCCACGGCCACAGAACTGTCCAGCCCGCCCGAGTGCAATGCTATGGCCCTGTCTCTCATCTTTCTCCGTAATAGGTGGCCGAATGG
>JBAZOP010000185.1 GCA_041648665.1 bacterium
GCAGCATCAGGTCGGAGAAGACCCCGTCGCGCTCCGGTATGTGGCGCGGGAAGCCGAAGCCGCCGGACTCCTCGCCGCCCACGAGCACGCCCGGGGCCTTCATCGCGGGGCTTATGTACTTGAAGCCTACGGGCACGGTGTCGAGTCTCGTGTCATACTTTTCGCATATGCGATTGAGCATCATCGTGGTGGAGATCGATTTGATGACCTTGCCGTGCCAGCCCTTGTCCTCGAGCGCGTGGAGGAGGAGCAGCGAGAAGACCTCGTGAGTGGTGACGAAGTTTCCCTTCTCGTCCACCGCTCCGGCGCGGTCGGCGTCGCCGTCGGTGAGCAGCCCGCAGGAGTAGTCGCCCGACCTCACGCGCTCCATGAGCTCGTTCGCGTGCGGAGGTATCGGCTCGGGGTTGAGCCCGCCGAAGTTCGTGTCCGCCGCGTTGTGGATCTCCTCGGCCATGCCGCCCAGTATGCGGGGGAAGAAACCGGTGCCCGAGCCGAAGAGAGGATCGACCAGCACCTTCTTCATCCCCGATCCCTTGATCTTCTTCACGTCGAAATTCGCGACGATCGCGCTTAAGTATTCGCCGTACGGATCAAAGGTCGTGAACTTCGGGTTGCCCTCTATCTTCGCGATCTTCGGTTTTTTGCCTGCCGCGTCATTGGCGACGATCTTCGCCTCGATGGGCGCGAGATACTCGGCGCACGCCGCGCCGCCGTAGCTCTCCTTGAACTTGATGCCGTTCCACTTGGGCGGGTTGTGGCTGGCCGTGATCATTACGCCCGCCGCGCAGCCCTTGTACTTCACGTACCATGAGACCGCGGGGGTGGGGCAGAAGGTCTCGGAGAGGACCGTCTCGATGCCGTTGCCTAGCAGGATCTCGGCCGCCTGCCGCGCCGCTTCCGGCGAGCGGTTGCGGCGATCGTATCCTATCATCACCGGTTTGCCCGCGTCGGGAAGGGTGGGATAGACGTCGCAGAATGCCTGTATGACCTTGCCTATGTTTTCAGGGATGAAATCTTCTCCGACCACCGCCCTCCAGCCGTCTGTCCCGAATTTGATCTTGGTCATCTATCCTCCGTTGACCCGCCACCCGACGAGCTCCCTGGTCTTCCTCATGGTGAGGAGCATGTTGCCATGGTCCGCGTTGCCGAGCCACGCGATGTCCTCGGCGGTCCCGTGGCTTGGGGAGGTGCGCATGTAAGGCAGCCCCAGCGTCATGTTGATGCACTGCTCCCGGCAGATTAGCTTCACCGGTATGAGCCCCTGGTCGTGGTACATCGCGACTATGGCGTCGTAGTCGAATTCGGACATCTTCTTGAAGATGCCGTCGGCAGGCATGGGGCCCACGCAGTTGACCCCTTCCTTCTGCGCTGCGACGATGGCCGGGAGGATGACGCGTTCCTCCTCGTGGCCTATGGAGCCCACCTCGCCGGCGTGCGGGTTGAGGGCCATGACCGCGATGCGCGCGTCCGGGCATGCGAAGTGCTGTTCGAGCGCCTCATGCGTGCGCTTTATCGTTGCGAGCACGCGCTCCTTGGTTATGTGGCTTGAGACCTCTTTGATAGGCAGGTGCATCGTCACGAGCGAGACGCAGAGCCGGTTCGCGAGCCTGAGCCCGTGACAGAGCTCGGGCGCGTTCTCCGAGAAGAACATCATCACCACCTCGCGCACGCCCGCCTTCTTCGCGAGGTATTCGGTGTGGCCCAGAAAACCCGGGACGATGTTCTGGAGCCTGTGCTTGTTGACCGGGCCGGTGACGATGGCCGATATGTTGCCCGCGGTCACGTCCTCGATCGCGGCGTCGATAGCGGAGAGAGCCATGCGCGCGGCCTCCGGATCGGAGAGGCTGCCCATCTCCTCGGAGGTGCTGGATGTCGTGACGAAGTGCTTGGGATCGATCGAGTCGCCGGCGAGCTCGGCCGCGGCGTCCATCGCGGCGCGGTCGCCGTAGATGCGGAAGTGGTCGCGCTCCTCCGGCGAGAGGTCCTTCCATGCCTTGGCGATCACCTCGGGGCCGACGCCCCTCGGATCGCCCATCGTTATGCCGATGATCTGCTTCATATCACATGATCTCGATGTACGCTTTGCTGCGCTCCCTCTGAAGGTACGAGCGCAGAGTCTCCTGGATCTTCTCGTCGTAGAGCGCCGAGTAGATGTCGTCGCGCAGCTTTTCGAAGTCCGATCCGGACAGCTCGGGGAGGGCGATCACCTTCACGATGACGAGCCCCTTGTCCGTGGCCACCGGGGTGGATACCTCGCCGGGCTTCAGCGCCTTGACGGCCAGCGCGACCGATTCGGGCAGGTCCTTCAAATTCACCATGCCCAGGTCCCCGCCGTTCTCGGCGTTGGCGCCTTTTGAGTGCTTGCGCGCAAGCTCCTTGAAGTCTGCGCCGCGCCTGGCGCGGTTGGCTATGTCGAAGGCCTCGTCCTTGAACGCCTCGACCTCCGCCTGGCTCTGGAAATTCTCGAACGGCAGGAATATCTGCGCGATCTGAGCGCGCACCCCTCCGCGGAAGCGCTCCTGGTTCTGCGAGTAGTAATCGCGCAGGTCCTGGTCCGTGATCTTGACCTGCGGGCCTATGACCTGGTTCACGAATTTGACGCGCTTGATCTGGGCCTCGATCTGCTTCTTGTAGTCCTCCCAGGTCATGCCCTTCGAGGCTATCTCCGAGCGGAGCTGGTCGATCGTCATCCCGTTCTGGTGGAGCACGCCCGCGACGGCGCGCGCGACGTCGTCATCGGTCACCTCGGTCTCCGCTTTGACGAGCAGCTGGCTCATCAGCTTCTCGTCGATGAGTTCGTCTATGGCTTTTTGCCGCGCCATCGGGTCGGTCGTTTTGGCTCCGCCGCGGCCCTTCGCCTGCATGGCCTGGTCGAGCTGGCGCTGGGTGATCACGTCATCGCCCACCACGGCGACGACGCCGTTTACGAGCTCGGCGTAGGCAAGGCGGGGGAATGCGCATGCCAAGGCGGCAAGGAGCACGCAGGATGTCGTACATATGACAATGCTAACCTTCAAGGCGAACCTCCTTAAGTGCCTCTTCGTGAATCATGATCTTCGCGCCCGCCATCAGATTCT
>JBAZOP010000186.1 GCA_041648665.1 bacterium
GCGCCGTCGGGGAAGGTCGGCGGGCACACGACGACCGGCGCGACCGACGCGAACCCGCGAGCCCGCGTCTTCCCCGTCGCCGGGTCTCAGGTCGGGCAGTGGGGGATCCCCGTCGCGCTCACTCAGGGCGAGCGCGCCATCCGTTGGGCGTTCACAGGGAAGTAGCTACCAGCGCGTGCCGCCGAGCTTGGTGTAGATGGCGAAGGCGCGCCGCGCGCCCTTCACGAGCCCGGCCTCGCGCTCTGTCGGGCAGCGCTTCATGCCATACCCAGACATCCATCGCCACGTCGAGCCAGGGCAGACGCGGTCCCGCACGTCCGCGAGCTTCGCGGCGCCCGTCGCGATATTGCAGGTCGGGTCGTTCTCGACGTCGCAGCCGTCGGGGGCGAAGCGGGCCGCGACGCCGGGCATCACCTGCATCAAGCCGATCTCGCCGGCCGAGCCGCGCGCGTGCTCGTTGAACGAGCTCTCCCGCATGATCATCGCGACCAGCAGCAGCGGGTCGAAGCCGTGCCGCGCCGCGCTGGCGTTGATGGCCGCCGCGTAGGTCTCGTTCTGCGCAGGGGTGAGCGCGGGCTGGAGCTTCAGGATCGCCGCCGACGTCTCGAGCGGCAAAGTCGGCGCCGACGTCGGCGCCGACTGCGCCTCCTCGGCCTCGGCGACCGGCGCGCAGAGGCAGTCCTGCAAGAGCCCGAAGGCAGCGAAGGCCGCCGCGCCCACGATCACCCACACGAGCGCTCGGCCCAACCAGTCCCTCGTCTTCCGGTTCACGTACACCATGTGCCTTCTCCTCCAATTCGAGGTCCCCAGAGTACCATGAGCCATGCCCAACGACACCCGAAACAACGACGACCTTGCCCGCGTGCCCACAGCCCCGGAAACGCCCATCCCTCGCGCCGCCGCGGTGAAGCTGCCGTGCTTGGAGGTCTGGATCGACGATCCCCCGTCGGTCGTGAAGGACCCCGGCTACTGGGCGCTCATGCGCGAGCACGGCGTCATGAACGCTGCGCTCATGGTCGATACGACCAAGCCGGGCCTCGACTGCGTCTACAAGCCCCAGGACCTCGCCGTCATCCTCCCGCTCGCCCTCGACGCCGACATCGGCCTCATCGCGACCGACTGGCCCGAGCCCGACATGGACAAGATCGACCGGGCTTGCGAGCGGCTCGACCGCGACATCCTGCCCTTCGGCTTCACGGCGCTCGAGGGCGATGCCGAGGGGCTCTGGAGGGAGCAGCACTGCCGTGGCTTCGCGAGCCTCGACGGCGCAGCCGCCTACCTCATCGGTCGCCGTCGCGAGCTCGCCGCGAAGCACGACATCACGCTCCAAGGGACGACGCACACCGGCCACAAGGAGGCCTCGAAGCGCGCCTTCCTCGCTCGGCTCGTCGACCGCATGTACTACCAGCTCTACTCGACCGAGAGCGACTGGGAGGGGAAGAAAGTCGCCTTCTCAGGGCCGCGGGGCCCCGGCCGGCTGCAGGAGGAGTTCCTCGAGGACGTGCTCGAGGACATCCCCGAGTTCGAGAAGGGCACCGTGCAGCTCGCCGCCGGCCTCGCCGGCTACGATCAGAAGTGGCCCGGCCACGAGGTCGAGGAGGCGCTCGAGCGCGCCCTCGAGCCGCTCGTCCGCGGGCTCGGAGCTTCCGCTGTCCGCATCATGGCCGTCCGGATGTGGTCCGCGAAGTGGCTCTTCGGCGTCAGGAGCGACACGCCCATGCAGCGGCGCGTGCTCGCGTGGATCAAGAAGACCTGGGGGGCAACGCGAGCCTAGGCGGCTCGCACCGCCAGCTAGTTCTTCTTCCTCTCAGGGAGTCCGAGGCTGTCGGCCATTCGCTTGCGGAGCGCCCGATCGAGGAACATGACGAACTTGAACTTCTGGCTCTTCTCGACGCGGCACCCGAGCGCGATCATCTCTGCTTTCGTGCGGCTGTGGGTCGCTTTCTTCGCGACGAGGCGCCCGGTCTTCTCGTCCACGTAGCGGCACTCGGGCTTCGTCACGCCGAGCGGCTCGAAGTTCGTCGCCTTGTAGATGGTGCCGGTGTGCTGTTGCGCCTGGTCAGCGTAGGTGAGGATGGCCCTCCAGCGCCGGTCCTTCTTGACCTCGTGAACCGCGCCGCCGATGAGCAGCGACTCGGCGTTCGTCGGCTCCGAGTCGAGGACGACCATCCTCGAGAACGAGAGGACGTCGCGCCAGTCGTCGCCGGCCACCGATTGCGCCGCAACCTTAGTCGGAGGAAGGAACTGCGCCGCACCGACGACCTCGCCGTCGCAGCGAACGAGCCCGATCATCTTCACCGCGGTATTTGCTGCGCCCTTCGCGTAGTGGTGCTGTGAAATCAGCTCGACTCCGACCTTGAACGGGATCGGTTTCACCACGTACTCGCAGCGCCGGGCGTGTGTCCGGTCAGCGGCGGGCACGCAGCAGCGCGCCTGTTCGTCGGGGGTGAGAGGGACTTTCGCCATGGCCCGATTCTACCACGGGTTCGCGCACCACTCCCAGGTGGTCTCCCATTCGGGATTGTTGCAGGAGCACATGCACTCGGTCACGAGCTCTCCGTTCACGGAATGAGTGATGAGCCGTCCGCAGACGCAGTCGAGCACCGTGTAGTCGTCGTCGAGGCACGACTCGTTGCACACGTCCTCGTCCACGTCGCGGTCCGCGTAAGGGTCGCAGCCGGTGAACACGAGCGCCGCCACCAGAGCCAGAACCAAAGACAGAGCCTTCATGGTACCTCCTTGAGATCGTCCGCACGCCACGTCCACACGAGACTTTCGATGTCGCAGGCCACGCGGTACACCTCGCCGTGAATTGGGTGAATCCCGCGCTCCACTACGACGCCTTCGTGACCCAGGCAGCGAGCTTTCCCGGCGCCACTCTTGACTACCTGCGGCCACAGACTTCCCTCCTGCTTCACGTCTGCTTTCACGCGCACCACCTGCTTCTCCTCGAACCGCATACCGTCCTCCCTCGCGTGATGATACACTGCCTTCATGACGCAAGGAAGAATAGCCATATTCACCGCGCTTGTGCTTTTCACGCTCGGGGCTGACTGCCCGAGC
>JBAZOP010000187.1 GCA_041648665.1 bacterium
CGTGAGGGTAAGGCGACGGCGGAGCTCTCTGTGGCGGAAGATGGGATCGCAGCCGAGGTAAAGGCCAGGACAGAGGAGATATTGTCGCACGCGACAAACAGGAAGGTGACATGCGATGTCAGGATCGATCCGGGGATCATAGGCGGCTTCAGGCTGAAGCTCGATGATTTTATTTACGATGCGAGCATGGCGGGAAGGCTTGAGAGGATGAAGAGGTCGCTTTGTTCTAAGGAGAAGGAGCTCTGATGGAAATACGCGCAGACGAGATAAGCCGCATCATCAAGGAGCAGATACGAGACTACGACACGATGTCTACGGCCGATGAGACGGGCCAGATCATTTCAGTCGGCGACGGCATAGCGTACGTATATGGACTGGCTGGCGTGATGGCCAGCGAGCTCCTGGATTTCGGGCACGGCGTGGTGGGGATCGCGCTCAACCTCGAAGAGGACGTGGTGGGAGCCGCCCTCATGGGCGAGGATGCGAAGCTCAAGGAGGGCGATGAGGTCCGCCGCATGAAGCGCATTGCCTCGGTGCCGGTCGGAGACGAGGTCGTGGGCCGCGTAGTCGACGCGCTGGGCAGGCCGATCGACGGCGGCGGGCAGCTCAAATCGGCAACCATGCGCAATGTCGAGATGAAGGCTCCGGGCATCGTCCAGCGCAGGCCGGTCTGCGAGCCGATATTCACAGGCATAAAGGCCATAGATGCGCTCACGCCCATAGGCCGCGGTCAACGCGAACTCATAATCGGCGACAGGCAGACCGGGAAGACGGCGATCGCCGTGGATGCCATCCTCAACCAGAAGGGCGCGGACGTACGCTGCATCTATGTCGCCGTCGGCCAGAAGCTATCCACCGTGGCCAGGGTTGTCGACAGGCTGAGGGCCGGCGGCGCGATGGAATACACTACGGTCGTGGTGGCCGGCGCTTCGGACCCGGCGGCGCTGCAGTTTATGGCGCCTTACGCCGGCGTGGCCATGGGCGAGCACTTCATGGAGAAGGGCGGCCATGCGCTTGTGGTCTACGACGATCTCTCCAAACACGCGGTCGCATACAGGGAGTTGTCGCTCCTTTTGCGCCGGCCGCCGGGCAGGGAGGCGTATCCCGGCGACATCTTCTATCTGCACTCCAGGCTCCTGGAGCGGGCGGCGAAACTCTCCGAATCTCGCGGGGGGGGATCGCTCACCGCGCTGCCGATCGTGGAGACTCAGGCCGGCGACATCTCCTCCTACATCCCGACGAACATCATCTCCATAACGGACGGGCAGATATATCTCGACTCGGATCTCTTTTACGCCGGCTTCAGGCCGGCGATCAACGTGGGGCTTTCGGTCTCGCGCGTCGGCGGCGCCGCGCAGACCAAGGCGATGAAGAGGGTGGCCGGAACTCTGAGGCTCGACCTGGCGCAGTACAGGGAGATGAAGTCGTTCGCGCAGTTCGGCGCGGAGCTCGACGAGTCGACTTTGAGGCAGATCAACAGGGGGGAGAGGCTCACCGAGATATTGAAACAGAAACAATACAGGCCTTTGAAGATGTCGGCGCAGGTGCTGGAGATCTACTGCGGCGTTGCGGGCCATCTGGACGACATAAAGGCGGATCATGTATGCCAGTTCGTGGACGGCTTCGTACGTTATATGGAAGACAAGGACCCGGATCTTATGAAGAAGGTGGAGTCCAGCGGAGACCTGGATGTCGGATCATCGCAGACCCTGGACAGGGAGGTAGTCGAGTTCAAGAAACAGTTCGCTATCGTTGCGTAGGCGCCAGCTATGCTCACTCAGAAGGAAATAAGACGCAGGATCGAGGCTGTGAGGAACACCCAGAAACTGACTCGGTCGATGAAGCTCGTGGCTGCTGCGAAGCTCAGGGGGGCCCAACAGAGGGCCGTGGAGAAGCGCGTCTATACCTCTGCGCTCTACGACATCGCCGTGAGGGTCTCGCGGAGGCTGGGCAGGGAAGCGCCGGTATTATGGCGCAGACCACAAAGGCTGGATTGCGTGGATCTCATAGTTATGACTTCGGATCGCGGGCTGTGCGGCGGTTTCAACGAGAATTTGCTCCGCGATGTGGAAGAGGGGGCCTTGCAGCACATCATGCACAACATATCCGTCAAAGTTTTCGTGGTCGGCAAACAGGGAGCGAAATGGCTCAGGGGGCGCGGCTATGACGTGGAGGAGGTGCCGACAGAGGGCGGACTGGATTTTCAGGTGAAGTGGCTCATGGAGACGATGTCAAAGAGATGCGCTTCCGGCGAGAGCGCCGGCTGCAACATTGCGTTCAACAGGTTCGTCAACGCCTCCCACCAGAGGCCGACTTTCTGGAATCTGCTTCCGCTCTCGTACAGGGGGTACGACGTGGAGCGGAACATCGAATATCTCTATGAGCCTACGAGGGAGGAGGCGCTCGAGGCGCTTGCGGGGCAATTGCTCGACAGCGCGCTCAGGCAGGCTTTCCTCGAGTCGGAGGCCTCGTTGCACGCGGCGCGCATGACCGCGATGGATGCGGCCACCAAGAACGCGGACGACATGGTCGCCCATCTGACTTCCGTGTACAACAGGGTGAGGCAGGAGGCGATCACGTCGGAGCTCATGGACATAGTCAACGGCGCAGAGGCGTTGAGGTCTGCGCAGCGGAGCTGAGAGATGAGAGCGCAAGACAAAGTTTCAAACGGCAAGGCGATACAGATCATGGGCCCGGTGGTGGACGTCATCTTCTCCGAGGGGAGACTCCCGGAGATATACACCGCGCTTACGGTCACAAACCCCGCCTTAGGCGCGGGGGAGGACAACCTCGTGCTCGAGGTGTCGCAACACATAGGCGAGAATATGGTTCGCTGCATCGCCATGGATTCGACCGAGGGTCTGATCCGGGGCGCGGCCGTGCGAAACACCGGCGGCCCGATAATGATGCCGGTCGGCAAGGAGGTTCTTGGCCGAGTCCTCAATGTTATCGGAGAACCGGTGGACGAGGGCGCGCCGCTCGCCGTTCAGAAGCGCATGCCGATCCACCGCGATCCGCCTGCGTTCA
>JBAZOP010000188.1 GCA_041648665.1 bacterium
TCCTTCGGCAGGCGCGTCCGCCTCGCCTTCATTCGCCGCCTTCGCAAAGCGGCCCTTTTCGTCCCTGGCGCGCTGATCGGCGGCCTTGGCGGCTTCCGCAGCGGCATCGTCATCCGGCTCGCCAGCGGGCTCCGCAGGCTCGGCGGGGGCCGACTCTTTCGCCTCGGCCCGCGAAAGCTGCGCTTCGATCGCGGCATTGATGATGGAGCGGGTGTCAGTAGGCGCGGCTTCGCGTTCCGGCGAGCCGCCGGCAAGTTCTTCGTCAGACATGCGATGGGTCAGGGGTTGCGCCGCGATTGATGGCGGCTAGTGATCGCTCTACTCAGAGAGCATCCTTCGGCAAAATGCCGGTATCGAGCGGCGCGGGTCGATAGCCCTGTTCAACCATATGAACCGACGTCACTACGTCTTCGATTATCGGGCGTAGATTTGGCTCCCGCACCGTCGTCGGCGCGTCATTGCCGACCTCGATGCATGGATTGTCGCCCTCGCGGAGAGACTTGCGATAGGACGACTTGCTTTCATAAATCTTTCCGTCCTTCATGCTCTGGAAAGGCTCGGACGGGATATCTGATATTACAAATGGGTGCGGGAGAAGCGATCTATTCGGCGGGTCGCCCCAATGGAATTTGCAGTTATCCGGCCAGGGCCGTTCAGTCGAATGCCAGCCGCCGCAGATGCGGCAGCTTACCAATCTCGGTATCGCCATTCACTTCGCCTTTTGGCTTTGCGCGCAAGAGTTAGTAGGCTTCCAAATAGCTGACGGTCTGCGTTCCGGTCGCGACAATGCCGAATACGGCCGCGTTGCCTTCGATCGTGATGCTATAGCCTATGACGCCCTGAAGGAGCGTTCCGGTCGTCGTCGTCACGCCAGAATCGCCAATGAAAACGTCAGTGGTTCCGTGGTTGACGATGCGGACGTTTTTTCGGTTGGCGCGCCCGGGGACAATCCCAGTCGCCGCCGTTCCGACGGACACTTGAGCCGTCGCAATGTTAATAGGCTGTTGCCCAATCAGCTTCCCGTATACCGCCTTCAGGATCGAGATGACGGTCCCGTTGCCCGTTCCTGTCCACCCGGCGTCAGCAATCGCTCCTGTCGCGACATCGGCTCCATTCGCGATAGTGACGGCTTGGTTGCCAGCACCGGGGGTAGACGTCACAGAGCCGGAGACGACGAGAGGATTCGCCGCATTGCCGATAGGCGCATTTGTTTCAGGGTCAATCAGCCATGTGAAGCCGGGCATGTTCTATACCTCAGATTAGTCTTGCGGAGGCCGCCGCGCGATCGGTCCGGCGCGGTCCTTCATCTTCGCCGCCTCGGCCTTCTCAGCCTTGCGCATCTCGTGCATTTCGCGCTCGGCTTCAATTTCTGCCGCGCGGCGCTGCGCTTCGAGTTCCGCTTCAAGGAGCATCTGCCGCGCATAGTGCTCTTGCTGGGCGAGAGCCGTCGCGCGCTCTATGTGCGCTTGCTCGACCTTCAACTGGCCCTCGACTTGCGCCTGTTGCGCGCTGATATTCGCCTTCGCGATCTCGGCCTGCGCTTTCGCCTTCGCGGCCTCGGCCTTCATCTCGTCAGGGCTCGGAGGAGGCGGCGGTTTCGGCGCATTCGCCATCTCTTCGAGCTTGTCCAGCGCGCTTTCGATGACATCCTCCATCGTCGATGCAGCCCGGAACGCGCGAACCTGAAACAGGATCAACTCGCGCGCCATCGGCAATAGCTGCGTCGCCTGAGCGACGATCGGAGCCCATACTTTGACAAGCTCCGTGACCGTCTTCACGAACTCGGCGCGGTCCTGGCGCTCTTGCGTCTCGTCGCCGGCGATCATGCTGTCGCTCTCGATATCGATCGAGAACCGGCGCAGCGTGCCGTCTCGCAATAGCGACATGACCTGATCGATTGTCACATCGCCATTGCCCATCGGGGCGGACGACATGGGCGCGATCGGCGGCGGCTGTTGCGGCGCTCCGCCGGGCATCGTCATAGGGGCCATGGTCTCAGCGCTTTCTATTAGATGAACACCAATCGAAGAAAATGCGATTGCGCTCGGCTTCGGTTTCCCCTCTCATGATCCGATCGACGACAGATTTGATGTGCCCGTCGCTCGAATCGAATGACGCCGCGGGGAATAGCCGCTTGAACTTTTCCAGCGCGACAGTGATGGTCTCGCGCCACGAGGCGGCGTCATCATATTCAGTCATGTTACGACGCCAGCCTCATAGCGACCACTTCGACACCGTTATGCCGCCATGCTCGGATCGAAAATCAGGCGAGCGCACGCCGTATCGCGAGAAATCGATTTCCATATGATGCAGCTCCGCTGTTCACTTCTCTATTCCCGTAAACACGCGCTCTAGATATTTGATCGCCGCCCGCATATCAGGCTGTTCCAACGCCTCTTCAACAATCTCGCACCTTGCCGAGAATGGAATATCAAAGCGTGATGTGTCTGGCTCCCCGCGATCCAACCATTGCGATCTGCGATGCCATATGACGCCATTGACGACGCTCAAGAATTGGTCGGCGTTGAGATGCGTCATCATCGCCTTTCTACGCCGCCACTGTCTTTCTGAGCTTGGCGATCAAAGCTCTATTCTTGGCGATGTTATCTCTCATCGCCGACATATCCTTCGCGATCTCTTCTTGCACTGATGTTCCGTTCTTCTCCGCCCTTGCGAGCATGAGAAAGAGGATAACCGGGACGCCTTCTTTGTCCTTGTCGGCGCCGTTCAGAATCATGAATGTCATGCCGCTATCCCTTGAGTTGGCATAGGCTGCATCGGCATAGCGCCAGCCGGTGGGGCCTGTTGCGCCTGCGCCTGCGCGATCAAAGCTTGCTGCTGCGCGGCGAGGCGCTGCTGCTGTACCTCCGCGTCGGTCGGAAGCTGAATTCCCGTCATCGCCATGAGCGTGTCCGGCTGGAAATGCGATGCGATGATCTCGCCCGTGATCCGCGCGACGTCGCGGCAGAAC
>JBAZOP010000189.1 GCA_041648665.1 bacterium
ATCCTGCGCATGCCGAGGGGAAGGGCGCTCATCCTCATCGCTTTGGCGCCCGCGTGTCTGTGCGATATCCTGGGGCTTGCAGCGGGCAAGGCGTTCGGAAGGCGCAAGCTCGCGCCGCAGGTCAGCCCGAACAAGACGGTCGAGGGGCTGATAGGCGCGCTCGCGGGATCGATGATCGGAGTGGCGGCCGTGCGCTTCTTCATGCTCCCGCAGCTGTCGCTGGTGGATTCCCTGATGTTTGCGCTCCTGATCTGGATCGTGTCGCCCATGGGCGATCTGATCGAATCCATGCTCAAGCGCAGTCGCGGGGTGAAGGACTCGGGGCATATCATCCCGGGCCACGGCGGCGTCCTCGACAGGATGGACGCTCTTATATTCACGGCGCCGGCGGCGTTCGCATATTTGAAATACGTGGTCGGGGTTTAAACCATTATGAAAAAAATATCGATACTGGGCAGCACCGGTTCCATCGGCAAGAGCACGCTCGACGTGGTCGCGCGCCATCCCGAGCGGTTCAAGGTCGTGGGCCTGGCCGAGGGCCACGACGTGGAACTGCTCGCGGAGCAGGTGGAGTTGTTCGACCCGATGGTGGTCTCGGTCCGCGACGCGGACTCCGCGAACAGGCTCAAGGGCCTTCTCAGGACGAAGAGGCCCGAGGTCCTATTCGGCATCGAGGGGGCGTGCCAGGTCGCGGAACTCTCCGAGGCGCAGCTTGTAATCTCGGCCATCGTGGGCGCGGCAGGGCTCAAGCCCACGCTGCGCGCCATCGAGGCGCGCAAGAGCGTGGCGCTCGCGAATAAAGAGACCATGGTCGTAGCCGGGGAGCTGGTATCGAACGCGGCCGTGAGGATGGGGATAACGATACTCCCGATCGACAGCGAGCACGCGGCCATACATCAGTCGCTGGCAGGGCACAGGCGCGAGGACGTGACCGCGCTGCTCCTCACCGCGTCGGGCGGCCCGTTCCTCAGGAGCAGCGTCGATGAGATGAGGGTGGCCACGCCCGAGCAGGCGATAGCGCATCCGCGATGGAGCATGGGGGCCAAGATTACGATCGACTCCGCCACTCTCATGAACAAGGGCCTGGAGGTCATAGAGGCGCGCTGGCTCTTCGGGGTGCCGCCTGAGAAGATCAGGGTGATAGTCCATCCCCAGAGCATCGTGCATTCGCTCGTGGAGTACCGCGACGGTTGCGTGATGGCGCAGCTCGGGATGCCGGATATGCGCGCGCCGATCGCGTACGCGATATCCTGGCCCGAGAGGGTCGAGAGCGGCTGTCCCAAACTCGATCTCGCCCGCGTGGCCAACCTCACCTTCGAGGAGCCGGACCATGCGCGGTTCCCCTGCCTGGCGCTGGCGTACGCGGCGCTGCAGGAGGGGCAGTCCATGCCGGCGGTGCTCAACGCCGCGAACGAGGTCGCCGTGGAGGCCTTCCTGATGAGGAGGATCGGTCTGCTCGACATAGCGCGCGTGGTCGAGGAGACGATGAACGCCCATGAGAAGAAGTCCGCCGCTACGTTCGAAGAGATAATGGAAGCCGACGCCTGGGCGCGCAGGCAAGCCGGAAAGGTTTTATGACGATTATTTATTTTATCATCGCCCTAGGCGTCCTGATATTCATACACGAGGTCGGTCATTTCATCACTGCCAAGCGCGCGGGTGTGTTTGTAGAGACCTTCTCGCTCGGCTTCGGGCCCAAGCTGTTCGGATTCAAGTGGGGCGAGACCGAATATCGTATCTCTGCGCTGCCGCTGGGCGGTTACGTCAAGATGCTCGGCGAGGAGCCGGACGAAGAGGGGAGCCTCGATCCCCGCTCGTTCTCCGCCAAGAGCGCGTGGAAGCGCGCGAAGATCGTGCTCATGGGCCCGCTCATGAATCTCTTCCTCTGCCTCGCCGTCATGCCGGTCGTCTTCATGATCGGCCGCTCGGAGCCGGCGTTCTTGAGCGAGCAGCCGGTCGTCAAGGGCATCAAGACGGATTCCCCCGCGCAGCGCGCAGGGCTTGCCGAGGGCGATCTCATCCTCTCTCTCGACGGGAAGTCCATGAAAAACTGGGACGACGTGCTGAGCAGGGTGCTCATCTCCCCGGGCTCCACCATCGACTTCGGCGTGCGGCGCGCGGGCCGGGAGTTTCACGCCGCCGTCACCGTGGAGGAGCTGCCGGAGATGAAGGGCGGCTACGTTGGGATCGCTCCGCTGCCGAATCTGGGCGGCGACCCGTACATAGACGGGGTGAGGTCGGGCGGGCCTGCGGACAAGGCCGGGATCAAGTCAAAGGACCTCGTGATCTCCTATGCCGGAAGGCCGGTCGAGGACTGGCTCGATCTCACGAGGATGATAAACGAGAGCAAGGGCGTCCTCGCGCCGATGGTCGTGAAGAGGGGCGGCGAAGAGATCAAAATCGATGTCGCAGGCGAGTACAACGAGGACTTCGGCCGCTGGATCATCGGCATATCCAAGGACCGCATGAGCGGGGTGCCGATGATCGTGGTGAAATACGGTTTTCTGGACTCCATCGTCAAGGGCACGAAGGAGAACATCAAGCTCGCGCGCATGACGCTCGACGTCCTCTGGAGGCTCGTCACGCTCAAGCTCTCCTACAAGGTCCTGGGCGGGCCGATCATCATCGCGAAGAGCTCTGCGGCGGCCGCTGCGGCCGGCGTCGCGAACTTCCTCTACTTCGTCGCGTTCCTCTCGCTGCAGCTCGGCATACTGAACTTCCTGCCGATACCGGTGCTCGACGGCGGGCAGCTCGTGTTCCTGGGTTGCGAGGCCGTGCTTCGCAGGCCGCTCTCGGTGAGGATCCGCTCCATAGCGCATCACGTGGGTTTCGTCATGCTGATCGGGCTCATGCTGCTGGTCACGATCAACGACATCGAGAGCGTCTGGGGGATACGGAAGATCCTGGGAAAGATTTTCTGAGGACCTGTGAAGATCCTGTCTATCGACACAACCGTGGTCGCCGTCTCC
>JBAZOP010000190.1 GCA_041648665.1 bacterium
CAGGATCTTTCTTATCTCCTGGGCGTTCGCCATCGTGCCGCCGCGCGACACGGCCCTGCTTATCCACGCGGGCGGAAGGTTTGTGAGTCCGGCATGTATCTTCTCTATTACCATATCACTGGACTATCACCGGCTGCTGCTGTGGGGCCTGCGGCAGGCAGAGCTCGCCGAACTCGTGCTCATAGCGGGCCAGGGAGTCGGCCATGGCGCGCATCATGCGCTTGAAGTTGGCGGGCGCCACCACTATGCGGGCGTTCAGCGTCGCGTTGGGCGGGAAGAGGCTGATGAAGTCCAGCACGAACTCCTCCCTGTTCATATGCACCAGCACGTTGTTGGCGTATGCGCCCGACATCACGCGCTCGTTTCCTGCTATGTTGACTTTGATCTCGGTTGCCTGTTTCTTATCCATTGTATCCTCCGTGTCCCCGGGGGAGCTTTAAATCATCCCAGGGACGGGTCTGGCAACATGTTTTTATAGGGGCTTTGGGTCCTGTCAGCGGGCTCACCCCCATTTGCGGCATCGCCGCGATCAATCACCTAGTTTTTGCGGATGGCTTTGCGCGGCTGCTGGCGTCAAATGGGGGTCCCCCGACCCGCTGCCACCCAAAGCCGACAATGTGATCATGTGATGAAGAATCTGATCAAAAAGTCAGCTGTCGAGTGCGGGTTTTCGCTGTGCGGGGTGAGCTCAGCTGCGCCGGTGGATGATCTGCCATATCTGGAGGTTGCGATCGAGGAGGGGAGGGTCGCCTCGATGAAGTATCTTGTCCGCGACCCAGCTGGGCGCTGCGATCCGCGCGCGTTGTTTCCGGCAGCCAAATCGGTCATCTGCTGCGCGCTGGCCCACAGGTTTGCGCGCGGCGCGGATTATCACGACGAGGTGAAGCAAAAGCTAGGGCTGCTGTGGGATGCGATAAGGGGGCGTGCGCCCGACGCGCGCGCGAAGATTTGCGTGGACACAAGTCCGATACTTGAGAAGGCGCTGGCGCAGCGGGCGGGCCTGGGCTGGATCGGAAAGCACACGGTGCTCGTGAACCGAGAGCTGGGATCGTGGTTTGTGCTCGGCGAGATCATCACCGATCTTGAGATTGAGCCCGATCCTCCGCACGATGATCTCTGCGGCGATTGCACGAAGTGTCTGGAGGCGTGTCCCACGCGCGCGATAATATCGCCGCGCGAGCTCGATGCGCGGAAGTGCATCTCCTTTCTCACGCTCGAGGCCCCGCGTTTGCGCTCAGCCGGCAGCGAATTGCAGGCAGCGACCCGCGGATTTTCCTACGGTTGCGACATCTGCCAGGAGGCGTGTCCCTACAATGCATTTGATCTTTTCATGTAGTGGCGGTTTTGGTAGATTTTTCCCTGTTCATCTTTTTAAAACCCGTTTTCAGGAGGGGGTATTATGAGAAAACCGCTGATGATTGTGGCGCTTCTGACCGTAGCGTTTCATTGCCTTGTCGGTTGCAGCGACGGAATCGACATGGATGTCGTGAACGTCAACAACCTCAACGGTGCAACCGGCGTGCCGATCGATTCCAAGTTTCAATACATAGCTTCCCCTGCTTTCGATTCGAGCACGGTGACCGGGGAGACGTATTTCATTGTTCCGGTTACGGGGAACAGCGCCTCGATCTCTGCGAAGGCCGCAATGGACGATACGATATGCGATCTTGAGGGTGCGCTTCCTGCGGCGCAGAGCTCAGCCATATCGACGTTCTTCGGCCTCATCCCATCGGGCGTGTTGTCGTACAACACGCAGTATGCGATCTGTCTGACAGAGGGCATAGCATATGAAAACGGCTCTGCGTTCGCCGGATTCATGGCGCGCTTCACCACGGCTGAGTCCTCGTCAGAGGTTACGACCACCCTTTCTCCTGCGGATGGAGCGACGGGAGTGGCTCTGGATGCGGCGGTTACGGCGGTATTCTCCGGTGAGATAACCGAGCCTGCGGATTGGAATTCATCGTTCACTCTCAAGAAGGACAACGCCGGCGACAGCCTCTGCACTTCTGTGACCTATGACAGCGCCACGCTGACGGCCACGTGCGAGCACGCGGATTTTGAGAAGGCTTCCAACTACACGGCGAGCGTGAGCGGGATTACGGATATTGCGGGCGCGGTGATCGGTACGGCGACCGCAGCTTTTGCGGCAAAGACGTCGGTCGTGATCTCTTCGATCAATATCCTGCGCCTGGACGGCGTTGAGCTCGATCTCACGGATCGGCCGATACCCCGTTCCGCGCGGATACAGTACACGCTGGGCGAGGCGCTGGCGGAGGAGGCGGACAGGGCGGCCTTCGAAGCGGCGATAGCGGTCACGGATGCGGAGGGGACCGAGGTGACAGGGACGTACGCATGGGCCGCGGACTACCTGTCGACGGTCTTCACGCCGAGTTCTAAGCTTGGGTATTCCACGGAATACACGATCACCGTGGACGAGGGTTCGCTGCCGGTGGCAGGTCTGTCCCTGAACGTGGGTGTGCAGCAGACGTTCACCACGATGGCCTATCGGGACATAAACGGCGACGGGTATGCGGATGCGGTCGTAGACGCGTCTGGCGTGGCAGGCGGCGCGAAGAACGGCGAACTATATGTATTCTTGAGCTCCGGCACGGGCGGCGTCTCTGACTGCGATCTCTCTGGGTCGTGCACAGCGGACACGGCAATCTTGGGCGCGGCTGCCAATGATTTGCTGGGACATTCCTTTTCCATCGGAGACGTAAATGCCGATGGGTATGCGGACGTGATAGTGGGAGGGGTGGACTACTGGGGGGGGCCCAATGCCGGGTGGGTATATGTTTTTCTCGGTTCAGCCGAGGGGATTGCAGACTGCGACCTCTCGGGGTCGTGCACTGCGGATACCACGATCGCGGCTGCGACCGCCGGCAGTTATCTCGGCACTTCGGTCTCCGCCGGCGACGTGAACAACGACGGATATGACGATCTCATAGTGGG
>JBAZOP010000191.1 GCA_041648665.1 bacterium
CCTACCAGCGGCAATACGGGGCTGACGCCCTCGAACTACTGGTCAGTCACCACGAAGATGTCGCTGTACTTGAAGGGGCCGCCACCGTTGATCCGTGGATCTCATTGGGACGGGTCGAAACCACGGCGGGTCAACTCGCGCTGGTCGACGAAAACCACGTTCAGCATCCCGACGTACTGGCTGCCGCCCGTGGAGAAGCGGCAGATGAAATCGTCGCGCAGCGAGGAGTCGTGAGCAACACTGGTCCGGATCCGGGCGGAGTGTTCCCATTGCTGGGATACCGAGTCGAGGGTCAAGTCGTCGCTCTTGTCGCCCGCTTCGGTGAGGTGCAGCCCCGCAGGAGACGATGGTGGCCGTTCTGGTGACGGGCGTCCCGCTCGGGACAAGTCGCCACGCGGCGACGCCACGAGCGCAGCGGCGCGTCATGCGACTTGTGGCGTCGCGACCAGCGCAGCTTGCGTCGAGCAGCCTAACGGCGCTCTCGTCAGTCTAGTCTCATTTCATCACTTCTTGTGGGCCAGGGCCCTGAGGCCTCGTCGCGCGCGCACGGAGCTTGTGGAAAGGTAACCGTTCAGGGGGGTCGTTGCGCGATGAGATCGATGCTGGCAGCCTGCGCGCATGACCAATCTACAGCAGAGCATCGAGCAGCAGGTTAGCGCCTTCGTGCGCAACATCAGTGACCTGGTCCGGCGGGCAGCGATCGATGCGCTCGAACGCGCGAGCGTGGTCCCGGCCGTCGACGTGGTCGGGGTCGAGGAACAGCGGAAGCCGAGGCGGACAAGCACCGGCAAGGGCAGGCAGCGGCTGGCGAGAAAGCCAGCTCCGGCGCGCGAGCCAGCAGAGTTGGCGGCGCTGACGGAGCGGCTGTACGAGGCGATCGCCTCGCACCCGGGCGAGACGATGGAAGTCCTCGCAGCGGTTGTGGGCTGCCCGGGTAAGCAGCTGCGCGTGAGCATCGAGCACCTGCTGACTCGGGAGCGCGTCAGGAAAGCCGGAGAGCGGCGGTCGACCCGCTACTTTCCGATGGACACCGACGGGCGGTAGCTGCGCCGCGCACCTCAGCCGCCTACGCGGCGAGGAGGGAGGGGCACGGCTGACCGAGGCGGTGCGCCTCGCAGGCCGCCGTCAGATAGGCAAGGACCGGCTTGCTCTGCTTGCGAGCGGTGTGCGCGACGGTCATGATGCGCTCGGCGAAGCGGTTTCCCCGCTCGCTCTGGGTACCGAAGCTGCGTCGGCGCCAGAGGACGAAGCGGCGCAGTTCCCTCTCGGCGTGGTTGTTCGTTGGCTCCACCTGCGGGTTGTCGACGAAGGTCCACAGCGCCTCGCGATGGGCGAGGATGTTCTCGCACGAGCCCGAGAGCGGCTTGATCTTCGCCCGTGCCGCCCGCTGAAGGACGGCCTCGACCTGCAGCCGGATCGGTGCCATCCGCCGACGAAAGACCTTCCCAGAGATCTCGCCGTCCTTGTACTGGCGGTAGTAGTCGAACATGATGCCGGTGTACTCGAGCAGCACTCGGCCGAAGCGGCCCGCGGGCCCCGCACGCTCCGAGAAGGAGACGAACTTGCGGAGCAGGTGCGCCCAGCAGATCTGCCGCCGCTTCATGGCCCAGAAGTTGAGCGCCGTCGCCCGGTCGGACACCAGTACGCCCTTGATGCGCCCCAGCAGCCCCTTGAGCGCCTCGGTCGTTCCGTCGGTGAGCACCTTGAAGACGGTCACGGCGGCGGTCGCGATCGTCCAGAGTTGCAGAGCCTGGCCGGCCTGGCGCCAGCTGGTGCCGTCGGCGTGCTTGACGTCCGCCTGCTGGGCCCTGTCCCACGCCTCGTCCACCGCGGGCTCGACGCCCTTGCTGACGCGGTTCTCTGCCCCGCTCAGAGCTCCGAGCGAGATCTTCACCCCGAACAGATCCGCCAGGGCCGCCACGGTCTGCCGGCGCCCCATCTGATAGATGCCCGTGAACATCGCCATGATGCTCGAGAGGCGCGGCCCGAACGCTGATGCCTTGACCTGGTCAGGGATCGAGGCACGCGTGGTGTGTCCACAACTGCACGTCACCGCGTGGCCGCGATGCTCGGTTGTCTCGGGCTTGACAGGCGGCAGTTCCGTGACCTGAAAGCGCTCCGGGTTCTCGTCGGGAGTGCGAGGAAGGCTCTTCCAGCAGTTCTCGCAGAGCTTGGGGTAGTGATCTTCGACGTGGCGGACCTGATCAGGCGGCAGCAGGGTCCGGTGGCTCCCTCGATGTCCGGGCTGTCCCCCTCTCTTTCGCTTCTTCTTGCCCTTCTTCGATTTCCGCGACGGCCTGCTGCCGGGTTTGTCGGTCGAGGGTGGCTTGCTCGAGTTGCTGGAGTTCTGTCCCAGCCGCTCCTGCAACTCCGCCACCAGCTGCTGCAGCTTCTTGATCTCGGCCCGAAGCTCGGCGATGAGCTCGTCCCGCTTCCGCAGTTGCTCCTCCAGATCTCTGACTTGCGCCGCCGTTTCTTGCACTTTCTTCCATGCAACACACTTCCTTCTGCTTGTCGATCCCCCTCGGCAGATGATCGAAATGATCCAGGAATCGGCTCGTCAGCTGGCCGTTCTCCAAAACCGACCACCCCCGTGAACGGTTACATAGTAAACACGCTCAGGACCCGACTACCCAGTCTTCTTCGCGAAGGAGGTCAAATGGGTGGCCTGCGGGAAACGGAGGATCCTGACAAGCGTCGCCGCTGCAACGTCCTACGCGAGAAGCTGCAAGCCGAGTCCGAGAAGCTCAAGGTTCTCGCTCAGCAACTCCCCACTCCACGTTTCGCAGATCTGGTGGGGGTGCAGATCCCAGTTTCCCATCGTGTAGACCCCGACGTCACGCGGCAGCTCGCGCCTTGGCATTGTGGGGCCGGGCGAGCTGAGGCTGCGCAGCGAGCGTGAGGTCGCC
>JBAZOP010000192.1 GCA_041648665.1 bacterium
GCCCCCTGTGAAACCTGCAGCCGCGGAGAAAAAGAAAGGCTTCCTGAAGAGTTCCGGGATCCTGAACGAGGACACGGGCGCCCCCAACTGGGGGTTGACCATGTTGTATGCGTTCGTCCTCGCGCTCGTCGTAGCAGCGATCGTCGCGACGATATCCAAGCTCGGCTGACGGGCTAGACGGAGAAATTATGGGCGATTTCGAACCAAAACAGTTCGGCAAATACCTGCTCCTCAAGAAACTCGCCGTGGGCGGGATGGCCGAGATCTACAGGGCCAAGACCTACGGCGTGGACGGCTTCGAGAAGGAGCTGGTGATCAAGAGGATCCTGCCGCACTGCTCCGCGGACAAGGACTTCATCGACATGCTGATCCAGGAGGCCAAGCTCTCGGTCCTCCTGTCGCACGCGAACATCGTGCAGGTCTACGATCTCTCGAAGGTCAACGACGATTACTACATCGCCATGGAGCTGATCCACGGCGTCAACCTCCGCGACATAATGTACCGCTGCCGCGAGATCGGAAAACCCCTGCCCACAGCGATCGCGGTCTACATCGCCTCGGAGATCTGCAAGGGCCTGGATTACGCGCATCGCAAGACCGACCAGAACAACCAACCTCTGAACATCGTCCACCGCGACGTCAGCCCGCAGAACATACTGCTCTCCTACGAGGGAGAGGTGAAGATCGTGGACTTCGGGATCGCCAAGGCCGCGATGAACATCTCCCACACCCTGGCCGGGATTCTGAAGGGCAAGATAGCGTACATGTCCCCCGAGCAGGCGATGGGAAAGACGGTGGACAGCCGCACGGACATCTTCTCCGCGGGCATACTGCTCTACGAGATGCTCTCGGGACAAAAGCTCTTCACCGGGGAATCGCAGTTCGAGGTCCTCAAGAAGATCCGAATCACGCGCGTGTCGCCGGATTCGCTGCCCGACTCCATACCAGAGCAGCTGAGGCCCATCGTGGTGAAGGCCTTGGCCTACGAGGTCGAGGAGCGCTATCAGACCGCGGGCGACATGCAGATCGACCTCACGAAATACCTCTACACCAACCACGTGGACTTCTCGCCGCGCAGGCTCGCACAGTTCATAAAGGAGCTCTTCACCGATTCGCTCAAGGCAGAGCAGGAGCTCAAAGCCAAGGAGACCGCTGCCGACGGCCTCACCTCCACCATGAGCGTGGAGGAAGGCGCGAAACAGGTGAGCCTGGTGCAACGCGAGGGGATGGCCGAGGAAGACACCGCGCGCACGGAGCGGCCGAGGGGAAAGACGCCCGAGCCGCGCGAAAAGACCCCGCTGCCCAAGCCCCGTCCCTTTGCCGCGCCTGTTTCAAAAGCCGGGAAAAAAGGCGCGTTGGGCAAGTTCATCGCCGCCGGCGTCATACTTGCGGTGCTGGGTTGGCTCGCCTACCGCTTCATCCCTATGAAGGCCGTCCCGGAGAAAGTCGCGGAGCCTCCGGCTGCGCAGCTCCCCGCGGTCAAGGGGAGCGTCCGCGTGGTATCCACCCCTGAAGGCGCGAAGATACTGCTCGACGGCCAGGACACCGGAAAGATCACCCCGGCAGTCATTGCAGACCTTGAAACAGGCGGAGTCTATCGGCTCAGGGTCGAGAAAGAGGAGTACAGCCCGGCCGAGATGGAGGTGAAAATCACAGGGCCCGAGGAAAAAGGCGTCACGCTTACGCTTGCGCCGGCCGCGGGGACCCTTGAGATAGTCACCGAGCCGTCGGGCGCCTCCATAGTGGTCGACGGCGTGCCCACCGGCAAGCAGAGCCCGGCCACGCTGGAGAACTTGAAGCTCAACGCAGATCTGAAGATCGTCATCTCCAAGAACGAGTACGAGGACTTCGAACAGGTGGTCAACCTCACCTCTTCCAAGACCCAGAAGATATCGACCAAGCTCACGCCGATCAGCCCCAGCCTTGGAAGTATCTCCGTGAACTCGACCCCCTCAGGCGCGAAGGTCTTCATCGACGACAAGGACACCGGCCGCACCACGCCGGCCGCAATCGCGAATCTCGCATCCAAAAAGTACGAAGTCGGCCTCAAACTCGACGGATTCCAGGAGTGGAGCCGGGAGTATGAAGTGACCGGGGAGCAGAAGGTTTCAGTGGACGCCACGCTGGCGAGGATCGGCGAGGCTGCGCCCGCGGTCACGCCGCCCGCCGAAACCGCGGCGCTCCCCCCAGTTGAGAAAACCGAGGCGCCGACAACGGAGACGAAACCCGTTGAGGAGAAAGCTGCCGAAGAAAAACCGGCGGAGGCCGTTCCAGCAGTCGCCTCCCTCAAGGTCAATTCCACTCCCGCAGGCGCGCTCATCAAGCTCAACAACGCATCCACGGGCAAGCGCACTCCCGCCACTCTCCCGGACCTCAAGGTCGGTTCGACGTACACGGTGGGGGTGGAGCTGAAGGGCTACAAGGGCTCTTCGCAGAAAAAATACATCGGCAAGGAACAGGAATCCGTGTCGTTCAAACTGGCGATGATCCCCCCTCCCGAGGAGGCCGCCCCTGCCGTGGAGCGAAAACCTCCGCCTGCGGAGGAGGAACGCAGGCCCCCGACGCAGGTGAGGCCGGAAGAGGCGTACGGAGAGCTGTCGCTCTCCAGCGACCCGCCCGCAGCGCAGGTGATAATCGACGGGCAGGCGATACCTGCGCGCACGCCGGTCACGATAAGAAAGATAAGGACCGACAGGCCGCACACCGTCACGATCCAGATGCCGGGCTACAAGCCGTGGACCAGGTCCTTCTCAATAGAAGGCAAGAGCAAATCGTTCCATGCGCCGCTGCAGCCTGAATAAAGGAGTTCAATATGGTCGAGAAGGATTTCGAGAGCAAGACCGCGGTGATCAAAATGGAGGAGACACCGGACGTGGTCTCTCTCCGCAAGTGCCAGCTCGTG
>JBAZOP010000193.1 GCA_041648665.1 bacterium
CGCGCCCTCCTACTGTTCGCCTACTGTTGCCCTACTGTTCGCCAAGTGTTGACAAACTGTTTGGCAACTGTTGGCAAACAGTTAAAGGAAAGGGAACAGGAAAGGGAAAGGGAAAGGGAAAGGGAACAGGAACAGGAAAGGGAGTTCGTACCGGAGCAAGAGTTGTAGCAGTAGCAGAGGGCCAAAACCAAGATTTGCCTTCCGGACCGGCCCTATACAGGGTGTGAGATTCATCGAAGCCTGGGTACTCCTGAAGCAAGAGGCCGACCGACAGCGCGAGCTCGAGCGCCGGCGCCGAGAGTACATCGACCTCCAGAAGCGCCCCCTCAACTACCCGCTGATCGAGGCCCTGGTGACAGCAGCCGCCAAGCAGAACCCCGGGTTCTACTCCGAGATCACCTTCCCCGGCGGGATCAAGTGGACCTTCGGCGTCAAGGGCGGGGTCCGGCAGCAGGGCGCCCCGCACGACGAGGTGTTCTGATGGACTTCCAGAAGATCCTCACCGACGCGAATCAGCTCTCGAACTGGCTGTCCAAGCGCGAGATGAAGTACCTGCGGAACCTGAACCGGTACAACAACAACGGCCAGCGCCGCGAGGACATCTGGAACCTCTACAACGACCCGGTCTCGTACAACTTCGGCGCGAGCGAGGGCAACGCCCTCCCGTGGCCGATCGAGAACGTCATCAAAAGCTGCATCGATACGAAGCTCTCGAAGATGAGCCAGGTGAAGGTGCGGCCGTTCTTCAACCCGATCAACGGCAAGTGGCAGACGCGGAAGGTATGCCGCATCGGCCAGCAGTGGTCCGACCAGTGGTACCAGCGCGAGAGCATCTACCAGCTCGCCAACCTCTGCTACCGCGACGCGCAGATTTTCGAGGTCGGCCACATCTGGATCGACGAGGAGACGAAGAAGCCCCGGAGGCTGCGGCCTTGGGAGTACTTCTACGACCCCGCGGAGTTCAACTACAGCTGCCTCTCGCGCGTGATGATCGAGTTCCGTCAGTACCCCCTGGCGGCGCTGAAGAACATTCTGAAAAAGGATTCGGCCCCCTGGGCGAGCTACGCGCAGAACCCGTTCTACCGGTCCGACAAGTACCGCATCTATTACCTGCTCGAAGAGGGCAAGCGGTACGACATCGTCGACGGGGTGCTCATGCGCGAGACCGCGATCAAGTTCAAGCGGCCCCCCGTCGCGTCGATCCCCTACTGCCCGCCGGTGAAGGGCATGTGGTCCCCGTCGCTCGTCGACGACCTCATCACGCTGCAGCGCGAGCTCGACCTGGTGAACGAGAAGATCCACGACGCCGAGGAGAACACCCCGGCCAACCTGATCCTGACTCCGACCATCGGCGGCATCAAAGCCTCGACGCTCGACGCCGGCAAGGCCGGCCTGGTCTACGAGTACGAGCCGGCCCCCGGGGCCACCGCTCCCGCGACCGTCGTCACCCCGGCGGCGGTGAGCCCCCAGCTCCTCCAGCGGCGCAAAGAGATCATCGAGGCCATGTACAACATCTCGGGCGTCTCGATGCTCTCGGCGCAATCGAAGAAGCCCAGCGGCATCAACTCGGGCGTCATGCTCGACACCCTCGAGGACGTGGAGAGCGAGCGGTTCAACCGGGAGCTCCAGGATTTCGAGAAGTTCCTCATGACCATCTGCGAGATCGCCGTCGACGCACTCGAAGGCGACCTGCTGCCGAAGCGCGCGGGCCGTTCCACCGTGACGTGGAAGGACCTCCAGCGGGAGCGCGAGTTCTTCTCCGTGCAGTTCTCCCCCGCCTCGGCCCTCTCGAACACCCCGAAGGTGAAGATGGAGCAGGTGGAGAAGTTGCAGAAGATGGGCATCGTCGGCCCCGAGTGGGTCGCCTCGATGCTGCAGTTCCCCGACCTGGAGAAGTGCTACGGGATCGCCGCGGCCAACCGGGACGACATCGAGATGGTCACGGAGCGCGCGGCCGAGGAAGGCGACTTCGAGTTCTACGAGGTCGTGAGCCTCCCCGACCTCTACAAAAACGTGATGAACGAGATCATGCGCCTGGACGCCGACGAAGGCGAAAACGAGAAGATCCTCGGCAACCTCGTGGAGTTCCTGGGGGTCATCAAGGGCAAGATGGACACCCTCCAGGACGCCGCGCAGCCCCCGGCGCCCCCCGAAGTCCCCCAGCCGACCCAGCCCGCGGTCCCGCCGGCGCCCCCGCCCGCGGCCGCCCCAGTGGCCCTCGGCCAGGGGCCCGAACCAGTCCCGCAAGCCGCCAACATGCTTGCCTCGGCCCCCACCGCCGGAGGCCCAATTTGAAACCGGCCCTATAAGGAGTGACGACAATGACTGACCAGACCGTCCAGACCGCCGAAGAGCAGATCCCCACTCTCGCCGAGATCCTCGAGAAGATCCTCGAGATCGTCCAGTCCAACGAGGAGAAGCTGGCCAAGGTCACGGCTGCCCACGAGGAGCTGGACCGCGAGATCCACGAGGACTTCTTCGGCCCGCTGCACGAGCGCTACACCGCGCAGGTCCGCGGCGAGGGCATCGAGGCGCTGCGCCAGAAGCACGGCTCCCGCTTCGACCCGCTCGCCGAGCCGCTGAAAGCCTTCGGCATCGACGACGTGTACGAGCGCCTGTACGACGCCATCGAGGAGCTGAAGAAGGGCGAAGGCTACAAGCCCGAGGACGAGGGTCCGTTCATCGACGGCATCTTCAACCAGGCCATGGAGCGGATCTCGAAGGTCCGCGGAGAGCCCCCGAAGACCGAAGAGCCCCCGAAAGAGGAACCGCCGGCCGTCACCGAGACGACCGTGGAAGTCAAGGGCGAGGACAAGCCGCCCGAGCCGCCGAAGGAACCGCCTCGGAAGAAGAAGTGGTCCCCGGCGATGGATCTG
>JBAZOP010000194.1 GCA_041648665.1 bacterium
CTCAAGGACAACGGAAGGGCGACGATCATCGGCACGAAGACGTTTGGAAAGGGCTCCGTGCAGACGGTGATAGATCTGGACGACGGCTCGGGGCTGAAGATCACCGTGGCGTTCTACCGAACCCCCAGCGGCAGGATAATAAACGATCAGGGCATAGTCCCCGACATCGTCGTCGCCGCGAAATCGCCGGAGGTTGCGGCGAAGGAGGCTGCTGCAAAGTCGCTCGCGGACAAGGTCGCCCCGGTCGAGGGCGATGAGGAGAAGGAGAACGAGAAGGACGAGGAAGAGGCGAAACAGAAGCCGGCGGAGAAGCCTCCCCTCGTGGACTATCAAAAAGAAAAGGCGATCGATTTCCTGAAATCGAAAATCACATCAAAGAAAAGCTGAGGAGGAAAGTCATGATCAAGAGAGTAGGCGTGCTCACCGGCGGCGGCGACTGTCCGGGGCTCAACGCGGTGATAAGGGCGATCGTGCGCAGGTCGCTGATGCACGGCGGCTATGAGATTATCGGCATCAAACAGGGCTGGAAGGGCCTGGTGGAGAATATCACCGTGCCCCTCAGGCGCGAGGACGTGCGGGGGATACTCCACAAGGGCGGCACGATACTAGGCACCAGCCGCACCAACATATTCAAGAATCCGGAGCTGGCCGGCAAGGCGATGGAAAACTACAAGTCGCTCAAGCTGGATGCCCTCATCGCGATCGGCGGCGAGGACACGCTGGGCGCCGCCAAGAGGCTGGGCGATATGGGCGTCAAGGTGGTCGGCTGCCCCAAGACGATCGACAACGATCTCAAGGGCACGGACTTCACCTTCGGCTTCGACACCGCTGTCATGATAGCCACGGAGGCGATCGACAGGCTGCATACCACCGCCGAGTCGCACGACCGCGTGCTCGTCTGCGAGGTCATGGGCCGTCACGCCGGCTGGATAGCGACCTACGCCGGGCTCGCCGGCGGGGCCGACGCGATACTCATACCCGAGAAGCCTATCAACGTCGACGAGGTCTGCGAGAGCGTGGTTCAGCGCTCCAAGCGCGGCATCAACTTCAGCATCATAGTCGTCGCCGAGGGGGCGAAGATCGAGGGCCAGGAGATCCTCTCATCAGGCAAGACCGACGACTTCGGGCACGTGCAGCTGGGGGGCATCGGCGCAATGCTGTCCAAGATGATCGAAAAGAAGACCGGCTTCGAGACCAGGGTCACCGTGCTCGGCCACGTGCAGCGCGGCGGGTCGCCGACCGCCTACGACAGGATCCTCGCCACGCGCTACGGCGTTGCGGCCATGGACGCGGTACACGGCGGGCACTTCGGAGTGCTCGTGGGTCTGCACGGCAACGAGATCGTCAACGTGCCTCTGGCCGAGGTCTCCGAGGGCATTCGGACCGTGGACGAGAAGTTCTACGAGATGACCAAGACCTTCTGGGGTTTCTAGAAATGTCCCCCGCGCAGTCTTTTTCCGTCGATGAGCGCGCGATCCTCGACCAGGTGAACCAAAAGGTCGCAGCATCGGAATCCATCGAGCGCATCATCGATTTCCTCTTCGATTCCACGGAGAAGATATTTCCCTGCGACCGCATCGGCCTGTCGCTCATCGAGGACGAGGGCCGCCGCGTGGTTGCCCATTATACCAGGGCTTCTTACGAGCCCGTGTTGCTCTCCAAGGGTTATGCCGAGGACCTGCAGGGGAGCAGTCTTGCCGAGGTCGTGCGGCGGGGCGTTCCGCGCGTGATAAGCGATCTCGAATCATACCTGAAGGAACATCCGCATAGCCCTTCCACCGGATTGCTCGTGAAAGAGGGGGTCCGCTCCAGCATGACTTGCCCGCTCGCAGTGGAGGGCCGCAACGTCGGCCTCCTCTTCCGCAGCTCGCGGAGGAAGGACGCGTACGACGACCACCAGGTGATGCTCCATCTCGCGGTCGCGGAGAGGCTCGCGCAGGCGGTGGAGAAGGCTTGGCGCATAGAGCAGCTCTCGGAGGCCAACCGCTCCTACTTCGAGATGCTGGGCTTCGTGTCGCACGAGCTCAAGAGTCCGCTGGCTTCGATAATAATGGAGGGGGAAATACTCTCCAAAAATTATATGGGAGATCTGACCCCTGAGCAGAAGGAGCATGTCGGAAAGATGATCGGCAAGGCGGAGAACCTCCTGGGTCTCATACGCGAATACTTGGACCTATCGAGTCTGGAGGGGGGCAGCCTTCGCATAGATTCCAAGCCCGGCATAGACCTCAGATCCCAGGTCGTCGAACCTTGCATCGAGGTGCTCAAGCCGCAGATAAAAGAGAAAAAATCCAGGATGGAGATCGCGATCGCCGGCGACGCGCCGCGCGTCAGTTGCGACCCTGACGCGCTGGGCATAGTGCTCACGAACCTGATCGGCAACGGCGTCAAGTACGGCAACGACGGCGGGCTGGTACGGATATCCGCCGGCTTCGCCCCGGATTCCTTTTCGATGAGCGTCTGGAACGAGGGCCCCGGTTTTTCAGAGGACGGAAAAAAGATGCTCTTTCGCAGATTCAGCCGCATCTCCGACCCGGAGCTCCTCAAGAGAAAGGGGACCGGGCTCGGTCTCTACACGACCTGGCGCATCGTCAATCTTCATGGCGGAAGGATCTGGGCTCGCTCGGAGCAGGGGAAGTGGGCGGAATTCTCGTTCACCATCCCTCAAACGAAAAGGGGCGACTAGTCGATCGGCAGCCTCACGATGAAAGAGCTCCCCTGGCCCGGCGTGGAGCGTACCTCGATGCTGCCGCCGAAGTGATCCACGATCTTCTTGACGTATGACAGGCCCAGGCCGATCCCCTCCACGTTGCCGGTGAAGTACTTCTCGATCTGGAAGAACTTGTCGAAGATCCTGTCGCGG
>JBAZOP010000195.1 GCA_041648665.1 bacterium
GCGCGTGCATGCCTACCGCGCGCAGGGCGTCAGGCAGCGCGCTTGGAGCTGTGTCGCGCAACCAAAACGGCACTTGGTCAAGCACAGCCTTGCGCATAGAGCACAATCGCGCGCGTTGCGATGCCACGCTAGACGTGTTCGGCCCCGATCGGTTGCACGCGGATACCCAAGCCTCGTACGCGCCAAGCAAGAACTTGTTATCGGATAGATCGGGCACGAGCCCAGCGCGCACAGCGGCTCGTATGTCGGGCGACAGCGCGCGCCAGCGGCGTTCACGTTCACGGACTATTTGGTTGTGCGTTGGCATTGTACGGCTCTCAAGATGTCTAGCAGGACGACTAGCTGTTGCTCACGATCGACAGGCACTGGCGTGCGATCGAAGCAAGCATTACGACGATCGGTCAGCAGCTTAGCCAAACGCTTCAGACGCTTAACATCTTCGTTAGCGATAATAGCCAGGAATTCAACAGGGGTTGGCAAGGGACTGTTCGGTAAATGGGGACGGTGAATAGGCATCCGCAGATACTAGCACAGCTCGAACCCCCGTGCAAGGTGCGCAATCAACTTAAAATGCGGTCGGTTCGAAAAACCTAAATTTCTTTTGACCCCCACTGAGATCATTCGAGGTGTGTCTGCATTAACTGCTTCGAATCATCTCAGTCCCCTCCTTAGTATATTGAGTAATCTGTTGCTAGCGCAATCGGGAACGAATCCGCGGGCTTCCGGCGCAATAACCGTTACATGCCGGCCGGTGCAATAGTGTGAATTTTTTGCCACACTTTGACCTTTTTGCATATCTGGAGGTCGCTGGGTAGGCTGCGTTGCGCAAACTTTTCATAGTAAGAGCTCACAGAACAGCAACGTGTTTGAAATCATTAGCCTTTTCGATAAACGCACGGCAAAAAGCATTTATTTCTCGCGACACGACTAAAAGCAATATGTATTGCGTCTGTGCGCTCGTATAGCAACGCTAAATCAGCACTGTAATCTGCTGAACGCTCGTACAGCAAAAGCAATATATATTGCGTCTGAAAGCAATATATATTGCTTCTGCGCTCGGCCGCCGCGGCGGTGTGCTTCTGTTTAGGCACGCCGTGTGCAGTTACCCCGGGCATGTCTGCCACAATGAGAGTGATTCTCCTTCGCGGGTACGCCGCCCAGATCTGGGCGCGGTACCCGAACGCCACGCAGGGCAGCGTCGAGCAGTCGATGTCTGAGCATGCGGACCGGATAGGTGCTACATATAGTGACCTTATGTCCGCGCGTGTGAACCTATCTGCAGTGCGCGAGGACTCGCCGGATCCACCGACCCCGCCCCGGCACCCCGAGCGCCCAGCCAAATGCACCCACCCACCCGGCCGGCCAGCGCCCAGCCAAATGCACCCGCCCGTCCTGCCCACCCGCGCGCAACTCGAGGCCGAGGCCGAAGGTCTTGCACAGAATTCGACTTTGCACACTAACGCGCGCGATGCGTGGAAGCGTGTGAAGCGCGGGGAGCTGCAGGGAACTATTCTGGCGTCCAGACTATCGCGTCTGTTTTTTCTGTTGGAAAGCTTCGATTCGGCGCCGGTGTCCGACCGACAAGGTGCGAAGTGAAATGCCCTAGAACCGCGAAACAAATGCCGCGCCAACCGCGAAACAACCGGCGCACCCAGCACCCAAACCGAACCAGAAAACCCCGAAAAAGCGCAACCTCCTGTGCCGGTTGCGCAGGCACGAAGAATGCAATAACTTTTATCATGACCGAACTGACCACCACCAACCCGACCACCACCAAATACAACGCGCGGCTACTTATCGGACGTATTAGCCACAGCAAAATCTCCGGAGCCGTCACCGGCACCGTAGAGTCCTCATTCTCGGCTTCTTCGCGCGAAGAAGCAGACGTCAGAGCGCAGCTGGCCGCGAACCGACTCGGAAAGCGCGTCTGGCTATCACTCATTGGCAGCGATGCCACACTATTCACGCCATAACAAGGAGACAAACCATGACACCGACTGAACTATTGTCATTAACGCCGGCTGCTATTGCGCAGCTGCCCGTATTTGACTGTACCGGCTGCTTGGACTGTAACGGCAGCGTCCACTGCACCGACTGCACCCGCTGCTGGAACTGCACCCGCTGCTGGGACTGCCTTGGCTGCACCCGCTGCACCGACTGCACCCGCTGCTCAGGCTGCACCGGCTGCACCGGCTGCTGGGACTGCACCAACTGCACCGGCTGCCGCAACTGCAGCAACTGCATTGGAATCCAAAATGGACTCGTACTGCAATATGTCGCATTTGGTGTGCAGTTGACTGCGCAACAGTGGCAGGAGCTGCAGGAGCTGCGGGAGCCGCAGGAATGTCTACCATAATCTGCACTCACATCGAGCAACATCTACCCGCTGCGTGCGCATTCGTTGGGCGGGACCTGCACGCCGCCGGCTGGACCCTGGCGGCGCCGCTGCCAAAGCCCGGCCGCGGCGCACCAATCCGCTGCATTGCTGGACTGCCCCGGGGGCGTGGGCGCTACTGGCTCGTACTAGGTGCGGCTGCCTTGGGTCTGGGCGCCGGCATTGCCGTGCCGCCCGCTGTGAAGCGCTGCCCGGAGCGGCTAACGGTCAACATGCCAATCGGCGCCCCCAGCAATACTCAGATGCGGCAGTTGGTTCGGGTAGCGTGCACGCGCGGCCTGCACGGGACGCCTGTGGCTGTGCCGGGTCCGTTCCCCTTGCGCCGATGCGTGTCGTTCAGCGCGCCTGTGAGGGCTGCACTCGAGGCTGCGCAGGCGCGGCACGGCGGGTCGATCGCGGAGTGGGTGCGCTGTCTGGTGCTGCCACCGCCTGTGCCACCGGCACCGCCTGTGCC
>JBAZOP010000196.1 GCA_041648665.1 bacterium
ATCCACCTTTGGGTGGAGCGGGTAGAGCTTCACGAAGGCGGCGTAGGACTCGGCTGCGAGCAGGTAGTCCTTGCGCGCGAAGTACGAGTCGCCGATCAAGAGCTCCGCCTCCTGGCCTTGCCTCGTCTGCGGGTAGCGGGCCTTGAACATCTCCAGGCACTGTATCGCGTCTTCGTGCTTGCCCTTTGACGAGAGTTTGAGGCACTTCGAGAGCTCATCGCCCGGGTCGCCCTGGCCTATCGTCACCTGATCCTTGCCGCAGCCCGAAAACATCGCTGCGGCCGCGCAGATCGTTAGGACAGCTGTGAGGAGCTTCAATTTCATGACGCAGGATAGTAGGAAATGGGTTCCAAAAGCGCAAAGGAAAAAATGGGGGCGGCTCGCCTTGACATGAGGGAACGCGAAAGGTAACTGCTCAGCAATTCAAGGGGGTAGCCATGCCCGAAAAGGAAGGTCTGGATTTCTCGACGTTTACGCTATCTCTTGCGACCTCGGCCCAGGTCCATCTGGGGCTGGTCCCGAACCCCTCCACGGGTGCACTTGAGAAGAACCTGGCGCTCGCCAAGGAGACGATCGACCTCCTGGGCATTTTGCAGGACAAGACAAAAGGCAATCTCAGCGATCAGGAGGCGATGCTCCTTGAGCACGTGCTCTACGATCTCAGGATGATGTACGTGGAGATGGGCAAAAAGGGATAAAAGGGGAGGATGCGATCATGAAAAAGAGGGCATGGATAATTATCGCGGCATTGATGTTCTTCTCTTTGGCGGCCGCGGGCGAGGCGCGCGCAACGGCGATCTCCGAGGCTGAACTTGAGTCCGGCGCAGTGGTCCCGGCGTCGTGGTACAGGGCCGAGACCCTGTCGTTCGCCGACCTGGCGGAACGCGTCCAGGCCGCGGTGGTCAACATCTCGACCAGCAAGAGCGTTCGCGGCCGCAGCTCCATGATGCCGCGTTTCGGTCCGCAGGATCCGTTCGACGACTTCTTCCAGCGCTTCTTCGATCAGGACATGGTGCCCCAGGAGCAGATGCAGCACAGCCTGGGCTCCGGCTTCATCATCGACAAGAACGGCACCATACTCACGAACAACCACGTGGTGAGCCAGGCCGACGAGATCGAGGTCGCGCTCTCCAACGGGCGCAAGTACAAGGCGAAGATCCTGGGCAGGGACGAGAAGACCGACATCGCGATCATCAAGATAGAGGCCGACAACGACCTGCCCGTGGTGATGCTGGGCAATTCCAAGATATTGAGGCCCGGCGACTGGGTCATGGCGATCGGCAACCCCTTCGGCCTGGAGCAGACCGTGACCGTGGGCGTGGTCAGCGCCAAGGGCAGGGTGATCGGAGGGGGCCCCTATGCGCACTTCATACAGACCGACGCCTCCATCAACCCCGGCAATTCAGGCGGCCCGCTCTTCAACGTAAAAGGGGAGGTCGTGGGCATCAACACCATGATCTACGCGGCGGGCCAGGGGATCGGGTTCGCGATCCCGATAGACCTCGTCTCCTCCATGCTCACCGAGATGATCTCCACCGGGGGCGTGACCCACGGCTGGCTGGGCGTCGCCATACAGACGATAACGCCGGACCTGGCCAAGTCCTTCAATCTTAAGGGGGAGGACGGCGCGCTGATCACCGAGGTCATGAGCGACTCGCCGGCCGCAAAGGCCGGGCTGAAGCGGGGCGACGTCATCCTCTCGTTCGACGACAACAAGATCGACGACCCCATGGACCTCTCGGTCGCCGTGGGGCAGGCAAAGCCGGGCAAGGAGTCTAAGCTGAAGGTGCTGAGGAACGGGGAGGAGCAGGAGTTCGCGATCGCGATAGGCTCCCAGTCCGAGACAAAGGCCGCGCGCGCAGAGCCCGACTCGGCGCCGTGGAGCCCGGGCAAGGCCGATCAGCTGGGCTTGGTGGTCAAGCAGATCACCCCGGAGCTGGCCGCGCAGCTCGACGTGCCGGAGAACTTCAGGGGCGTGATGGTGGCGCGCGTGGAGCCGGGCAGCTCGGTCGAGCGCGGGGACGTGCGCACAGGCGACGTTATCCTGGAGGTCAACGGCGACAAGATCCAGAGCATGGATGACTATAACAAGGCCCTGGAAAAGCTGAAGAAGGGGGACATGGTCCGGCTCTTCATCAAGCGCGGCCGCGCCAGCATCTACCTCGCGTTCACGCTGTGATAATGAATATGCCCCTCCCTTGAGGGGAGGGGATGAAGGGGAGGGTGAACTATAAAAAAACCCCGCCAAATGGCGGGGTTTTTTTGTGTGCTGAACCAGATGTCTCAGTTGTCCGGGCAGCCCGGCACCACGCCTGCGCCGCGGCTGTACGGGCAGTTATCCTGGAAGTCGAGTGTGGCGTCGGCGTCGTCGTCAGGATCGCACTCGTCACCGTATTCGTCGCCCTCTATTCCATTGAACGGGACTCCGATGTAAGCAAAATCAAAGTTCATCTGATCCTCGTTAGGCATGAACGGGCAGTTGTCCATGGCCGGGTTGTTGGTGATAGTGTCGCCGTCCATGTCATCGTCGCACACGTTGCCCAGAGTATCGCGGTCGATGTCTATCTGCTCAGGGTTGACGGCGAACTGGCAGTTGTCGTCGCAGGCAGCGAACATCTCGTCGTCCGTGCAGACGTTGATGGCGCAGTACTTGGAGCCGTGGCCGCGGCAGCGGTTGTCGCCTACGCCGCCGGATGCATCGCCGTCATCGAGGATCGTGTCGTTGTCATCATCATCGTCGCAGACGTCGCCGCCCGTGCTGGAGTCTAGCGGATCGTAGGCATCGCCGTCGTGGTTGACCTGATCAGTGTTGTCATCCAGTGGGCAGTTGTCGCCGAAAGCAGGA
>JBAZOP010000197.1 GCA_041648665.1 bacterium
TGGGGGCGATGGACAGGACGGATCTGAGAGGACTCTGCGGCCGAAACAATCTATTGGCACGTTCGAGGAATCGCCCCTTGTCAGACGAACGGACGGCCTCCCAAATTAGGAAGCGGAGGTCCTCGTCCCTGCCGCCAATAGACATTGTGAAGGTCTCAGGCTTGTGGCCCGCTCGCTGGACGTCGACCGTCAGGTCCTTGTAGTCCGTCGCTACGGAGAAAGACAGATCCGCTGTGGCACTCTGCCATCGCGTAAGTAGCGGCTCGCCATGCTTGTCGACAAACGTAGCGAGTTCCTTGGACGCTCCCTCTGCGCCGGCGAAGGAGTATCCTAGACTAAAAGACTCCTCTCTGCCTGCCCTTCCACCTCTATACGTTGCTATCGTTTCGTAGCCACCCATCTGAAAGGGCGGGGCGTTGAAGTCCACCAAGAATGGAAACTTGAAGCGTTCAGACACCAACGACAATGCGGCCATCGCAGTGGTCTTGCCAGAGCTATTCTCGCCGACGAATATCGTGAGCGGCCTGATGGGTATCTCGTGGCGACCCGCGAAGCCCCGGACGTTGTCCACTATCAGACTGACGTTTTCCTGGCTGGGTGTCTTGGTCATTGGCGGTCATCCACGCTTGAGGTCACGTCCGCAAGCTCTGAGGGGTGGAGATGTTAAGGGAGTGGATTTTGAGTAGGCCGGGCAAGACTGCCACGGACAGCGCGGTCAAACAATCCCGAAATCCGCCCGAGACGCAGAGCCGAGACGCAGAAGCGGGTTGCGGACTGAGATTCGGAGAGGAAGTACGGGCTTCGGCGGCCTAACGGCCTGGCGATATGCTGCCGGCCGTCCCTCACGCAAGTCGGAGGCCATGCGCCGCCGGTACGGCGGGGCAATGGCCGGGGTCGAAGACGAAGGGCGCTGTGCCCGAGGTACGAGGGCACCAGCGCCCGCCGCTCACCTCAGGTCAAACCTCGTCGAAGAGGAACGCGAAGGCCGGTCAGCATCATCGCATTGTTGGACGGACCGCCCCCAGCCTAGGGGAAGATGATCCGATCTTCTTCTCGTCAACAACGTGACCGTGCGAGTCAGAGGGGCTTCGCGTCTGCCTGAAGCTCGTCGGGACGACGCGACCTCCGACCGAGAGCGCTGCTTCGAGCTGGTCTTGACGGCCGAGATCAACGCCAGTCGGTGGCTGACCAGGGAGGTGGAGCCGCCGACCTTTTGCGAATGCCGACAAGTCTGCTGCCGTTCAGTGATTAGAGACGCGTCTGCTGCCCTCATGACGTATTGCTCGTCCACTCCCACAGGGTCGGGAGCGACCTCTCGATCGGCGTTATCACCAGGTCCCGGCAGCCGCAGCGTGGACAGACGAGCGGGTCGACTCCGGTCAGGGCCAACACCCGTTCCTCCCAGCCTTCGAGCTCGCACAGGGGCCGCTCCTTGACCACGACCGCGCTCTGTTCGGCCGGCGCCAGCAGCGCCCGCGCCTTGGCGTGTTCCGCCTCTGCCCGGCTTGCGTACAGGCCATAGTAGCGCAGCTTGTTGAAGCCTCGAGGTAGAACGTGCAAAAGATACCGACGGACAAACTCCTGCCACGGCAAGCTCAACCGCTTGGCGTCTCGCGTCTTGAAGGTGACCGACTCGCCCCGGCTCGAGACCATCCGCTGGTCCGAGATCGCCACCCCTTGGGCGTAGCGCGCCAGGTACTTGAGCGCCTGCTCCGGCCGAGCCCCAGGCGGCGGCGCCTCGACATCGACCACCCACGTCGTCTTCCACATCTTGCGCATCAGCCGCTTGAAGGCCCAGCTCTCCGAGAGACCTGACGCCTTCCCTTGGAACTCGAGCCGTTCCTCGTCGTAGAGCCGGAACAGCCCCTGCACCATCTCCTTGCGGAAAATCGCCGCCAGTCGCCGATGAGGAAAGAGAAACGAGGGACCTGTTGCCACCCAGCCCCCTCCTCCCTTGAGTAGCGCACCCCCCGTGACCACGGCATGAACGTGCGGGTGATATAGAAGCTCCCGCGTCCAGGTGTGAAGCGCGGCCATTACCCCCATCGTTCCGCCCAACACCGACCGCCCCAAAGTCCCGATGGTGCGACGGACCGCGCACAACATCAGGTCGTAGACGGCTCGCTCATTCTGCAGCGCTATCACCCGAAGTGGCTCGGGCACCGTGAAGGTCACGAAAAAGTGCGCCACCGGCAAGAACCGCTCGAGCCGTGCCGAAAGCCACGTCGCCCGAGACAGCGATCGACAGTTCGGGCAGTGTCGGTTGCCGCAGGAATTGTAGTGCAGCTCGGTGTAGCCGCACTCCGAACACGTCCGCCGATTGCCCCCCATCGCCGCGGTTCGGCAGGCACACAGATCGAGAAGCACCCGCCGCTGAGCGAGACTGACCCCATGCTCCAGCAGATACGCCTGCCCGTGCTCTCGAAAGACCTCGATGACCTGCGGGCCTCGCGCCCGAGGCGCTGCCACCCCGCCGTGACTCGCCTCCGCGCCGCAAGATACCGCCCCGTGCATCGCCGATCGACCTCGCAACTGCTCGAGGTATCGGCCTGCCCTCCGTCAAGGTGTCTCTCGAGCTCGGACGCAACTCCGCTCCGGTCTCCGACGACAACCGCTTCAGCAACAACGACGCACCTTCAGCCCAGGAGACCAAAACAGCATCCGGGCGTCACGGTCAGACATGCCCGGCTTCGGTCCGTCCAACGGCCTGGCGATATGCTGCCGGCCGTCCCTCACGCAAGTCGGAGGCCATGCGCCGCCGGTACGGCGGGGCAATGGCCGGGGTCGAAGACGAAGGGCGCTGTGCCCGAGGTACGAGGGCACCAGCG
>JBAZOP010000198.1 GCA_041648665.1 bacterium
CGCGACGGCAAGCTCGTCCTTGAGGTTTATCAGGCCCCGTCGCTCAATCCGTTCGCCTACACGACAGCCAACACATTCACCTTCGATCATCCGCTCCAATGGTCGCAGATGGTGAACTACGTGGAAGCACAGGCCCAGCCACGTGTGCCGAGCGCCGAGCAAAACATCGTGACCGACGTGGAAGTGATTACCGTGCCCGCAGGCGGGACGGTGACTAAGTTGCACTTCTACTCGTTCTCTCCGTGCGTAGACGTGCAAGCGCCCGTGATCACCGCCGACCCTGATGTGACCGTGGATTCCTATACCGCGTACTCGTGGGGCATCTCGGTGACCTACGCCAACGCGGGCGGCGGCGCGGAGACGGTGACACAGGTCACGGTCGCGGGGAAGATGCTAGAAGTGCAGGGCTCACGTGTCGTTGTCGCCCAGGATGCAACGTCGATCGCACAGAATGGCAAGCAGTCACTATCCGAGCCGATCAGCTCAGAATTCTGGCAGGACGAGGACCGAGCACAGACCGTCGCCGACGCAATCCTTGAGACCTACCGCAACCCGCGCCGTGACATCGTGATGCGTGCCCGTGGCAACATCGCGCAGTTGCTCGGCGATCGCGTGGAGGCGGTGGATTCATGGTATGCCGCGACGACGGCACAGTACGGCATCGTCGGGCAGGACGTGAGTTACGACGGCGGGCTTGAGATCACCGTCACCGCGCAACAGCTGGGGACGGCATATGAGAAAGCGTTGGCGGTTGCAACCGTGGGGACGGTCGGCACGGTAGTTCGTGAACAGCCTGAATACAAGGATCTTGCGGGTACGGCTGAAGTTCTAGCCACCATCCCGCGGCGGACAAACAAGGTACTCACGGCGGAAATCGGGGCAGTTGGGACAATCGTCCTACCGCGCGCCACATTCAGCCTGGATGCTGAGTCGAGGGGATTGCGAAATAGTGGAATCTTGTCCTACGCATCGCTATGGGGAGCTGCGGCGGCATCGGGATCAGACACGCCGCCAATTGCTATCTATCATGTCAGAAATCAGGACAGCGGATACGGCTATATCGATCGCCTTGCACTGCTCTTTGCAACCGGCGACACAATCGACGCGGGAAAGACGATCGCCGCGGCAGAGCTGTGGTTCTACGTTGGCTCATCGCCCAGCTTGAACCGCACGTGGAACATCGTGATCCAGAACGGACAGCCGACCTACCCGCATGATCCTATCGTATTGGCAGACTATTACAAGGGAAACTACTCGGGCGACGGCGGATCAATCGGGAACAGCGCCATTACCTACCCCGGATGGAACAAGATTGACCTCAACGCTACTGGGCTGACCTGGATTCAAAAAGGCGCGGGGAACAAGACGAAGCTCATGGTCCGACTCAGCCGCGACATCGCGGGCGAGGCCCCGCCAGCGCCAACGTATAGCGACAACTGCGGATTCGCCACGGCGTATCTTGTGGTAACGTGGCTCGATTAGGAGGGCATCATGGCCTGGACAGCGCCGAAAGTAGACTGGACACCGCCGGATGGGGTTGCCGACACGCACCTCAATGCGATCGGCGAGAATCTCTTGTACCTCAAGGAACAACACGTAGACCTGACGACGGGCATCCACGGTGCGGTCTCGACGGCCACAGCATCCAAGCTCCTCATCCGTGATGCAGCGGGCCGGGCGAAAGTCGTTGCTCCGAGCGCCGAGGATGACATCGCGCTCAAGTCGAACGTGACCGCCGAAGCCGCCGCCCGTGTCGCCGCAGACGCCATCCTGCAAGCCGCGATTGACCTCATCAACGCGGGCGGTGTCTATCTGCCGATCGCAGGCGGGACGATGACGGGCGGCGCGGTCGGGCATACTGCCGTCGATTACACCACGGCGCGATTCAGGAACATCATCTTCTCTACAGTGGCCCCGACTGCGGGCGATGGGAATAACGGAGACTTGTGGGTGCAATATGAAAGCTAGTCCTGCCTGGCATGATGAGGCTCGGTCACTACACGCCTCAGGGATGAGGCAGAAAGAGATCGCCGAGGCGCTGGGGAAGCGCCCAGGAACGGTATGGAAGGCACTGCATCCAGACGAGATCAGGGCCGCTACTGCCAGGTACAAGGATGAGAACAGAGAGACGATCCGCTCGAAGGGGCGGGAGTACATGCGCCGTGTCCGAAAGGAAGACCCGGAACGAGAGCGAAGGAATGATCTAGCCTTCGCCGCCGATCATCCTGGGTATATGACTCAGAAGATGCGCGAGTACCGTGCTACGCATCCTGACTATGTCCAGAGGCAGAACGCAAAACGTAGAGCGTACATGGCTTCCTACGCGAAAGAACATCCTGAGACGATGGAACGATTTCGAGAGCGCCATCCTGGGTACTTCACGGCCTACGCCTCGAAACGAAGAGTTATTGAGGAGACGACAGGGGCGCCAGCAGATGCCAAGGCGGTTGAAGAGATGTATCGGCGGGCGAAGGAAGCTCCTCGGGTAGTATGCCCTCTATGTCGTCAAGTCATCGCATTCGGGAAAAGGACAGTGGATCACGTTGTCCCGTTGTCCCGTGGTGGAGCGCATCGGTCTTCTAACCTACAGATCCTGTGCAAGTCGTGTAACAGCAGAAAGCACGCCAAGCTCCCGCAGGAGGTCGGCATGTTGCTATGAGCACGGGGAAGTGGTGCAAAGTATCAGGTGTATGGAAGCCCGTAAGAAACGAGTTTGCGAAGATTTCAGGCGCGTGGGAGCCGGTCACGACAAACTATGCGAAGATCACCGCCGCGTGGAAGGGC
>JBAZOP010000199.1 GCA_041648665.1 bacterium
GATGAGACCTTCGTCGCCGGGAAGAGGGTCTAAAATGAATAATAGGGACAGTCACCTATGAATAATAGGGACAGTCACGAATGGCACTAAGTTAAGGCGTTTTTCTCTGCCCTAAGCGTGCCGATCTTCTTGACACATCGGGAGTTGTAAGTTCAACCATTCGCAAAGAGAGGACGCGCATCTGGTTTAGGATGCGCTCGAGTCGGCGGTGTTCCCGAATCGCTTTGGCCACCGTGGCGGCCCGGGCGCGGCTGAGATTCACATTGACGGTCCTGCCCTCGCGTTTTTGGGTCCACTGGTAGTAAGGACCATAGATCCGTTCCCTCCCCTGGAGGGAGCGTAGCGGCCGTTGCAAGCGGCGTTGGAGGATGCTGCCCTGCAGGATCGGGCCCAGAGCGGCCAACGCCTGGCGGAGGGTGTCATACCGTTTCCATAAGGGATCGAGCTGGGGCGGTGTCGGCATACCGGTTCTCCTTGCTATATTTATAAGATACATGTATATATACATGTATCTACAGGGCTTGTCAAGCCCTTCCGGAGGTCGGTGCCCATGCTGACGCTGCGTTCCGCCGTCCGTACGTTGTGCCACCACACCCCGCTGGCCTTAAATCAGTGGTTCGGGTCGGGTCTGCCGCCTCTTCCCTCTCCCCCTGCCGGCTTCCGCTACCGATGGTTTGACCCCGCTACCACCTTTTGGCTTTTTCTCTGGCAAATGATGGATCCCGGCCGTTCCTGTCGTGAGGCGCTGGCTCAGGCCCACGCCTGGCTGGGGGGCCGGGGCTCCCATCGTCTTTCCTCCAGCACCTCGGCCTATTGTCAAGCCCGCGCCCGGTTGGTGGGCGCTTGGCTGGAGCGGATTCACCGCGCCCTTCTGCACCGGCTGGAGGAGGCCGCTCTCCCCTTTCCGCTCTGGAAGGGTCGTCGGGTGCTGGTGGCGGATGGCACCGGCGTCAGTATGCCGGATACGCCGGCTAACCAAGCTTGCTATCCCCAAGTACCCCAGCAGAAACCCGGATGTGGATTCCCGGTCCTGCGCTTGGTCGGCTTGTTTTCTCTGGTCTCGGGCGCTTGGCTGGAGATGGCGTTCGGCCCCTACTCCGTTGGCGAAGGGGCCCTCTTTCGCACACTGTGGTCCCGCTTGAGGCCCCGGGATGTCCTCTTGGCGGATCGCGGGTTTTGTTCATTTGCCCATGTGGCGTTGCTGGGCTTACGGCAGGTCGATTGCGTCTTGCGCCTACATGCCCGCCGCTCGACCGGCCTCCGCCTGCTCCAGCGCTTCTCCCGCCATGATCGGTTGGTGGAATGGTTCCGTCGGGGGGCCTGTCCGAGCTGGCTGACTCCGCTCCAATGGCGGAGGCTGCCCCCTACCCTCTGTGTCCGCCATGTGGCCGTCTCGGTGCGGCGTCCCGGGTATCGGACCCGCTCCCTCATCCTCATGACGACCCTTCTGGATCCCCGGGCCTATCCCCCGCACGCTCTGGCTGAGCTCTATCTCCGTCGCTGGCAGGTCGAGCTGTTCCTCCGAGACATCAAATGCACCCTGGCCATGGATGTCTTACGCTGCCACACCCCCGCCCTCATCCACAAGGAACTCCGATTGCATCAGATCGCATACAACATGGTGCGGGCGTTGATCCTTCAGGCGGCCGCCCAAGCGGCGATCAATCCGAGACAGATCAGCTTCGCCGGCACCCTCGCTACCCTTCGCCAATGGGCCCCGGTCTTGGCCAGCGCCTCATCCCCAGAACAGCATGCTTTACTCTTGCACGAATGTCTACTCCACCTTGCCGCGGATCGGCTTCCTTGTCGACCCGGCCGCCGGGAGCCGCGTGCGGTCAAACGCCGGCCTAAAAACTACCAATTCCTCACGCAAGCCCGTTCCCTGTTTCACGAAGTCCCTCATCGCAGCCACTGCCACCGAGGCTTATCTTAGTGCCATTCGTGACTGTCCTTATTTCCCTAATTACCCCGGCGCACGAGCAGATCGACGGCCAGCGCCACGCCGATCCCCGCCGCGTTCGCCAGGAGGTCGTACGGATCGAAGGTGTTCGACATGACGCCGAAGAACCCGTCCGTGATCTCGAAGACCTCCACGGCGGCCAGCGCGGCCCCCGCGGCGGCCAGGCGGCCCCACCCGAGATCGGAGCTCCCGAAAACGGCGAGGAAGTAGACCGCGAACGAGACCACGACGTTGCCGCCGTAGCTGTACACCGGCTCCTCAAGCGGGCCGTGATAGGCCGGCTTCAGCACGAGGGCGCCCACCCCCAGGAGAACGAACAAAATGCACTGGGCCTTTTCTCGGGGCGTGATCCGGCCGCTCATATCGTTCAGGATACTCTTTCCGCACGAACCGGCGCAAGCGCCGGGCGCGAGGCAACGCCCCCCATCACCTCCCCACCAGCGCGAGCACGCCCCAGCCCAGGTACTCGCGCGTGCCGGCGGCGTAGCGCGCGGGTTCCGAGGTCAATTAGGCGCGCACCTGGATAATAGGAACAGTCCCTATTTTCCGTTCCTGATTCTCCGCTAGGGCAAGAACCCTGTTTTTGTTTTCTCATCTTGCGCAAGAGCAATGGCGGCAGTGAACAGCATGGCGGCCAATAGTCTTTTATACTTTCTCCGACAAATAGGGCTGTTCCGATTGTACCGCACCCAGTTGTCTGGACACAGGATAAGGCTCACGCGGCAGCCTTGTCAAGGGCCGCCTGACGGGCCTCGGCCGGCGTGAGGAATCCCAGCCGTTCGAGGCGCCAGTGATGGTTGTAG
>JBAZOP010000200.1 GCA_041648665.1 bacterium
GATGAAATATTACGAGGCACTTCACAAAGCGGCGCGTGAGCTGATCGAATACATTGAGGAAGTGGACCTGTGCGACGCGGGGGACGATGACGGGGATGGATACATTGACGAGCGCCGCACGAAGAAGTTTTCCGACCTGATTGCGGCCTTGAATCAGGCGCTCTAGGAGGGATGCGATGGAAGACGATAACAGCACGAGGACGTTTCCGGCGGACCCAACAAGCACAGCCCCGAAGCCAACGCCGCCACCATTGCGCGACGTGAAGGACGGAGCTGTTCCGAAGCGGCGCGGGCGCCCGCCAAAGGTGCGTCCGATTGAGCCGGTGAAGCTGCCGGCTGGCGTCGTCAAGGCGGGGGACGTGAACGCGACGCTCCCGACGGTCAGCCTATCAGAGGACCGCATTGTGAAGATCCATGCTCCAACGCCGCTTCTCACGCTGCACCTGCGGCGCGTCGGGGCTGAGATCACAGACGGCAGCGGCACGGTCCATATCCCCGCGTCCGGCGCGATCCCGGACGGGACGAAGCTCGTCGTGCACCTCTACAGGGAGGAGTGATGTACACCGGGCCACTGAAGCGGATCAGAAAGCGCGACCTGACGCCAGCAGGTGTGACCTTCCAATGGGTAGAGAGGGAGCACTTGAAAGACGTAGAGATCACGCTTGAGGGCGGCAAGACCGGCAAGGAAACGGTCGACACGTTGGACATCCAGGGGATGAGCGGCGACGAATTGTGCATTCATCTGTGGGTGAAACTGCGCAACAAGCGCGGCACGGTGGTGTCGAAGCGACTATGCACATTGATCCCGTCAGATCGCCTGCCAGTCTACATCCTCGACGAGTCGGGGCCACGGATGAAACCGTCTCCGGTCAAGTTCGATACGTACGATGACTATGATGGCGAGGAGGACGACTGATGCTCCCGCTGGTTCTCGTTGTGTGGCTGTGGGTCTTACTTACCCTCATCCGGGGGGTGGGCTGATGCCGTGGTGGTCGATTGCGCTGCTTGCGGTCGGCGGAACGGCGCTCACGCTGGCCGTAGCGGTATGGCTTGCGGCGCGGATGTTCCTGACCGCGCTGTTCCAAGGATGGTGATATGGCTAAGCTAAGATCTTGTCCTTTCTGCGGAGCGACCAAAGCAGTCCGCATCGTAACAGCCAGAGAGGTGGATACTCAAACAGGGTATGAACGTCCAACGACGTGGGCCGAGGAATATGCCGTGGTCTGTTCTGTCCTGTATGGAGGCTGTGGAGCCGCGTCTGGATGGAATCTAAAGAAGGCTGATTCAACGAAACAGTGGAACGCCAGGAGGGATGCACGATGAAAGTGAAGGTAGGTAAGAGGGTCTACGATTCACAGAAGCTCCCGATCATGCTCGTGCTGACGGAAGCCGAGAGCGAGGAGATCGCAAAGATGCCAGCCGGGACACACAAGTACGCCTTGTTCCCGGCAGGCTTCGGGGACGAGAAGGCGATGCGTGAGTGGATGCAGCTCCCGGAGGCGGGCGGGAAGACGCTGGTAACGTAGCACACCGCAGACTCATCCTGCGGACCCACTACGGAGGAGCGGGCGGGGGCCGTCGTCCCCCGCCTTCTCTTTTTGTAGGTGGCCGATGTCCCCTTGACATAGCGTAGCGCTACGCTATACTAGAGACATGACAGCACAAGGAGGCGCGGAGATGACAGGATCAGAAAAGCAGATAGCATGGGCCACAGACATTCTGAAACCAGTGCGGGCTCTAATCGAGCAGCTCCCCGCGGGAATCAGAGAGCGGCATGAGGCGGCGCTAGATCGGCTGACGACGGCGAGCACGGTAATCAACTGCCGGTACACGGTGCAATCCTGGTGCGAGCGCGTGCAGGAATGGCTAGACGTGAATGTCTCGAAAACGGTTTCCGAGGACGATGCGATGCACAACGGGACTCCGGCAGCATTCGTATTGGCCGGACCGATCGACAACGTGGTGTTCTAGGAGGCGCGATGGAAACGAGAGAGATCATCAGGCAGGCCCAGGCAGGGACTCTCAGGGTACCAGCAGAGGTGCAGGTAGATCCGCATTTCGGGGTGCGTGTTGGCGACAGGGTAGCATACTGCTCTGTGCAGTACCTCCCCTCTCTCCCATTCATTGCCAACATGTCTCGACTCGACGGATGGCGAGAATGGCTCAAACTGGCCGTTACAGGCACTGTGGTGGGACTAGTAACGAACCCCACCGAACCCAACGATGGCCCCCTGACCCACGAGCAGTTCTGGGCGACCACGGCAGAGGTGGATTGGGATAACAGCCGGGCCAATCGCTATATCAAGGCGGCTCTGCTGGCGGTGGAGGACACAGACCACCCGATCCCGCGTACCACGGCGGAGGTCCAATGACCGCGACGTACCGCAGATTCAACCTGCAACTCAACGAGGAGACGGACGCCGACGTGATCGCGTACCTAGAGGCACAGCCGAACGCGACGGACGCTGTTCGGCGGGCGATCCGCGAAAAGACCGGCACGTAGGCAGAGCACGCCGCAACCCAACCCTAGCAAGCCGTGGCCGAAAGGCTGCGGCCTTGCTCTTTTGCATTCGCCGTAGATAATCTATCCAGCGTAATCACGTTGAGGGGGTAGAGACGTGACCGAGAATGTGACGCAACTCGCAGTCCAAGAGGTGTCCGAGCGCCTGAGCATCG
>JBAZOP010000201.1 GCA_041648665.1 bacterium
TGAACGCTCGCCATCGGCGCGAGCGGAAGCGGGTCTCGAGCGAACGGGTCGACCGGCGCGGAGTAGGCGAGCTCGATGGCTTCGTCTGGCACCGCCTCACGCCGCATTCGTCGCAACTCCTTCATCGAGATGGCGCGCTGCTGCTTGTGACGAGGGCGCCGGCTCATGACTGCGCCCCTCGCAGCGCTGCCATCTTCTCGCGCAGCGCGCGGGCCGCCTTGCCCAAGCGCCCGAGCGGCGTGTGCTTCTCGACCGCGCGCTGCGCTCGCTGCGCCTGTCGCTCCTTCGTCGTCGGCAGCGGTGACGCCGGCTCGGCGCCAGAGGCTGCGAGCACTCGCCTATCGTGTCGGTCCACTCCAGCGACAAGCACCTCGTGCTCGACGCCGCGACGTCCCCGCCAGCGACGCTTCTCGCCGCCCGAGAGCCGCACCGCGCGCCCGTGCCGCGGCACCACGACTGCCACGGCCTTGCCTCTGCTCCTGTGACCCTTCATGGTCAGCCCCGCTCGTTCTCGGCGATGCGCTTGGCCTTCTCCTCGGCGGCGACGAGCTCGGCCTCGAGCGGCGCACCGGGCGCGCCGATGAAGTCGCGGACCTTGCGCATCTTCGCCGGGTCCTTGGCCTGGATGGCCTCGATGCCGACTTTCGCGGCCTCGATGACGAACGAGAGCACCCACTTCGCGATCGTGCCTTCGATACCCATGGTCTACCTCCTCTTGATCCAGCCGCTGACGATGTCGCAGACGATCTTCGAGCCGGGCCCGGCGAAGGCCTCGACCTCGGACGGGATGTTCTTCACCCCAGCGTCGGTCAGGAGCCGCGGGATAGGACCGACCGTCTTCGAGATGCCATCGCAGAGCGGGTCGGTGTTCGGCAGCTCGCCGGTCGCCACCCAGATGTCCTGCGTGCCCTGAGCGATGTGAAGGCTGTCGCGGGCGATCTTGATGCCCGTGAAGGCCTTCGTCACCGGCTCGAACTCGGCCTCGTAGCGCGGGTCGAAGGCGGCGCACGGCGCGGGGCACGCGTGCCACACGCGCGCTCCGGCCTCCTTCGAGAGCCGCGGCGTCTCCTCGATGAGCGCCTTGTGCGCGGTCTCCACGCCGACGGAGGTCTCGTTCAACGCGGTCTGCGTTGCGACCTGCGCCTGCCGCGTCGTGCAGCCGTAGAGCCAGAGCACCGCGAGCACGAGCAGTGCTCCCGGCAGCAGCCGCCACACGACCGCCACGTAGTCTTCCCACAAGCTCTTCATCACTCCTGCTCCTTCTTCGTCTCCAGCCGCACGAGCGCCGCACCTTGATTAAGAGGACACCACACCGGACGTGTCCCTGGAACATCGATCTCAAACTCCCCTATCAGCTTCCGTCTAGCGAGATCGCAATCATCAAAACCATCACCGTGAAAGAAACAGCCGATACACCCTGGAACCGAGCAAATGTGCGCGCACATTTCCTTGGAGCGCGGCTGGAACTTGCCGCACCAGTCTTCCACTGAAACGTAGGGCCAGCCATTCTCTGCGTCAGGGACACATCGATGACAGCGTCCGCTCGTCTCGGAGTAGACGCCGACACCACTCAACAGCGGTGAGTACCACTCGCAGTCCTTGCACGCGCGGTTCATGTCGGCGGCTCCTGCGGCGGATCGTAGGGTGTCTGCGCCTCGACGTTGACCATCACGTTGGTCGTCGTCATGGGGCCCGGCGGGTCACTGGGCTTGCCGATGTCGGGGATGGTCTGCTTGACCATGCTCCAGAACCCGGTCGAGGTCCCGCCGATGAGCACGCCGAACACGACGGCGTGAATCCAGTCGCCGTCCAAGGCCATCGAGGACCCGACGCCGACGAGCATCCCGACGACCGCGCCAGCCCAGGCTTTCACCTGGCTGTGGAGCTTCCCCTCGGTCAAGCCCTTGAACCCGATGCAGAGTGCGACCAGCACGTAGCCGATCACGACCGGCCACGGCGCGTGACCGATGGAAGCCCAGAGTCCCTCGAGCGCCTGTGTTTCGTTCATCGAAAACCTCTCCACCGTCGAGCGTTGAGACGCTCGGTTGCAACACGCATCGCAGAAAGACCAACCACCAGGAGCAGCGCGTCGAAGCTGCCACGAGCACTCCACAGGGCCTTGCCCATCTCACCAACCCACACGCCCCATTCTCGTGCGGTCATCGTCTCCTCCACATCGCGAGCCGCGAGTAGCCCTCAAGGAGCAGCGTCACGGCGGTGAACCAGACCACGTTCGAGCAGCAGCGCCAGGCTTCGCGGATAGTCATGGCGTCGGCCTCTTCTCGAAGTGCGAGCAGCAGAAGTCAGGAGAGGTTTCAAGCTGCGCGCCGCCCCCCTCGTCGAGATTGCCGTCGGTCCACCACACCACGCCGAACTTCGCGTCTTGCGCCGCTACGCCACGGCACTCGTTAGTTACAGTACCCCAGTGCGCGCAATTCTCGCACCGCTCGGCGGCAAGCTCGGCGCGGAGCGCCTGCCACGTATCCCACTCCGCATCAGCGTACTCTGCGACGAACTCGTCGAGCCGCTTGAGCATCTCTTCGCGCATCACGCTACTTTGTCGCCTCTGCATGACCCGCGACGGTGATGACGTAGCTCCCGCGACCGGAGCTGGTGATGAAGCCCTTCTTCACGAGGGCGGTCAGCACGGGCTGCGCTTGGCTCGACGTC
>JBAZOP010000202.1 GCA_041648665.1 bacterium
TAGGTCGTCGAGAGGCTGTCGGTGATCGACTGCCCCTGCATCGGTCCGGCGACCACGGTGAACCTGTACCGGAGCTGCTCCCAGGCGTTGCCCTTGTCGGAGACGCCGCTCTTGCGCTCGACGAACATCACCTCGAAGTCGTAGGTGCCGGCCAGCAGGTTGGGCGGCGGCAGGTTGGTGATGACGTCCGCGGAGGCGGGCTGCCCCTGCGGCGGGAGCTGCGCGCCCTGCGGCTGCGGCATCCCCTGCGGCATCCCGTAGCCGGGCGGCGGCGCGTAGGCGCCGGGCGGCGGCGCGAAGGTGGGCGCGGCCGGCGGGTACTGCGGCGGCGGCGCGACCGGCGCCGGGGGCGGCGGCGCGGCCTGGGTCGGCTGGGCCTGCAACTGAGCCATGATCGCCGCGATCTGCTGGGGGGTCAAATTGCTGATGTCCATCTTCTACGGTCCTTTCCTGAGGGGGTTTCCAAAGTCCCTCGTCTAAACATGCCAGGGCACGGGCCAGGGCCAGCGACCTTGCTGGCACCGCGGGTGCCCAGGATCACACACCCATATCGGTCGCAGGCCCAAGGCCTGCGCGAAAATATCGTAGCTGCAGTCCTGCACGGGCTGCTGGAAGGTCATCGCGAGGAAGCGCGGCGCCTTCATGTAGAAGACCGGCTTCGAGACTCGCGGAGCGAAGTGAGTGAAGAACGTGGAGCCGTTGCGCTCGGTGTAGATGAGCATGTCGAGCTCGCGAGGGAGCACGAGCTTGCCGCCGCGGCCGGAGAGGTCAGGCTCGACGGTCGCGACCTGATCTCGGTTGTCCTTGTCCATCGTCACCTTGCAGCCCATCTCGATGATGACGTGAAGCGGCAAGCTGAAGAGCATGTGGACGGTGCGGTTGTACCACGCGAGCACATCGCCCCACGCGCGGTGCTTGTCTTCCTTGCCACCGCGCCGCTTCTGCGCGTCCTGCGCTTCCTTCTCGGCCTGCTCGTAGATCATGGTCGCAATATCCGAGAAGCCGCCCAGGACGATCGTCTGCCAAGGGCACTGCTTCATGAGCGCGGCGCGGTAGATGTACTCGATCCACTGCTCCAGCTCGACCTTGATCGACACCGAACCGGGCACGTCCCGCAGGAACGCGGCGTGCGTCGAACCGATGACGACCGGCTGCACGATGAAGCTGCCATCTGGGTGACGCGCGGTGTTGTGCCCGCCCTCGGCGAGTGGGTTGATCAGAAGCGGCGCCGGCCAGGTCATCGACGTGAAGGTCTTGCCACTGCCAGGGTAGCCGTAGACTCCAATCCGCAAAAACATTGACTGCGATACGCCCATCGGGATTAGGCCTGGAGGCGCACTGATCATATCGAGACCTCGATATCATCGAACAAGATCGGCGTTCGGCGCTTGAACTCGACGAGCAGCGGCACCATGACCTCGCGCATCTGTGGGTGCGCCCGCCCCGAAGTCCGGAGCTTGAAGATGTGCCGCCACTCGCGCATGTTCGCGCCCACCACTATCTCGGCCTTGAGCGACTGCGGCAGCACACCGCGGGCGATCTCAGCGGGAACACCACGCCGCACGAGTTGCAGATACTTCAGCTCCGCATCGTGCATCGCTTTGATCCACAGGTCGATCACACGAGCGTGCCCGCGTCGCGCTTCCCCAAGCCAAGGGTCGATAACCGTGATCTCCTCACCGAACTTGCCCTTGCTATAGTTGCAGTAGCGCGTCGACTCCTGCGCGAACGAGCAGAGCCGATGCCGCACGAGTTCATGCGACACGCCGCGATCGGAGATAATCTTCACAACGGCCATGCCGCCGAGCTCGATCACCGCCTCGTGGCCTCGCTCGAGGAGGTACCGCACAAGGCGCTCGGCCGAACCAGGCTCGATCCTGTCCTCGGACTTGTAGCAGATCCGCGCCGCCTGCTCGATTGCTTCGAGCGGTTTCTCAGGGAACTGCAGGATCTCGAAACTGGCCTTGATAATCTTCATCGGTTGGCTCCCATCGTAAGTCGCTTGTAAACCTCGAGCGTGACATAGCAATCGACTCGCGCCCCGTGCATACCGCCGAGCAGGATGCCGAAGTGGCGCGCAAGCGCCCCGAGCGACTGCGAGCGGTAGCCCTTCTCGGAGACGCCATAGACACCCATGGCGGCAGCGACGTCTTTCGTATCGGTGAGCCGCTTCGCGTGCGGGAGCCTGAGGCCGATGCTCTGCCCGGCGGCGATGAGGAAGCGCACATCAAACGACGGGTTCGAGCCCAGCCAGCACTCGGCCAGCTCGATGAGCTGGAAGCACGGGTAGAGCACCTCGCCGAGCGGGCGTTGGGTCTTCTCCCACTCGGCGAGGCTGTAGCCGTTCACCTTCAACGCCTGCGGGCTCGCCTTCTCCGGGTACAGCAGCGGTGAGCGCCCGCCGGCTTCGTACCGAACGTTGAGCTGCGGGTCCACCAAGAGGACGTGCGTGTCAATGACCTCGTGCTGCACTGGGTCAAAACCCGTCGTCTCGGTGTCCACCACTGCGAGCCAGCCGTCCATGTCACAGCCCCTTCACGAGCGTGCCGAAGTGGTCCCACACGGCGCTGCCGACAGTCTTCGCGGCGGTCTCGACCGGCACCGGGGCCCCGGTGTCGTAGCCGGTGAACGTAAAGGCCTTGAGCTTCTCGGT
>JBAZOP010000203.1 GCA_041648665.1 bacterium
TCTCGTGGCAATGCACATCCCCGGTGCCGAGGATGGCAAGCTGCAAGTCCTTGTTCACGAGCTCGGGCAGGGCCTCGGTGAATATGTCCAGACCCTTCTGCGAGGCGAGCCTCCCCACCATGCCGATCACGGGCGTGCTCTCGCGCATGGGCAGCTTCATCCTGATGCGCATCGCCTCCTTGCACTCCGATTTTCCCTTCAGCGATCGGGCGCTGAAATTGGCCGGTATGAGCGCATCGTTCAAGGGATTCCACACGCCGTAGTCCACGCCGTTGAGTATGCCGGAGAGAGAATTCTTCCTGGCCCTGAGTGCGTCGTCAAGCCCCATGCCCTGCTCGTGTGAGATTATCTCCTTTGCGTACTTTTTGCTGACCGTCGTTATCGCGTCTGAGAACGCTATCCCGCCTTTGAGAAAATTGACCTTGTCCCAGAACTCGAGCTTGTCGAACGTGAAGAGGTCCCAGCCCAGGCCGGTGATGTTCATGACCTGTTTCGGGAATACCCCCTGGTAGCCCATGTTGTGGATCGTGAGTATGGTCTTCACGTTGGCGAAGGCGCGATCCTTCGCGTAGATCGTCTTGAGATAGACCGGCACGAGGGCGGTCTGCCAGTCGTGGACGTGCACGATGTCCGGCTTGATCTTGAGCCTCGCTATCGCTTCGATCGCCGCGCGGGAGAAGAAGACGAAGCGCTGCGCGTTGTCGGGGTAGTCGCCGCCGGCAGTGCCGTAGATATTTTCCCGATCGAAAAAATAAGGCTCTGATATGAAATAGAACGTGGGGCCCAAGTCGAGCCTGGCCTTCATGACCCTCGCCTGCATCCTTATCCCGCCGACGTCCACGTCTATCGTGAGGTCCGGTTTCGCTGCGGGAGAGACGCCCAGGCCGAGCGTCTCGATCTTCCTGCCGTAGAACGGCATGATCACGAAGACCTGGTCTCCGAGCGAGGCCAGCGCTTGCGGGAGCGCGCCCACGACGTCGGCGAGCCCGCCTGTCTTCGCGAATGGGACCGCTTCTGATGCGATGTGGACTATTTTCATATCACGGGAGGCCGAGTTCCTTGAGGAACTGGGCCGAGACCTCAGGCGCCGTGGGGTTGATGTAGAATCCGGAGCCGCGTTCGAATCCCGCCACCCGCGTTATTCGCGGAGTTATCTCGATGTGCCAGTGATAATAGGGAAGCGTGGTCATGCTCACCGGCGAGGTGTGGAGCATGAAGTTGTACGGCGGGTAATCCAGCGCCTTGTTGAGCCTGTGGAGCGTCCGCTGGAAGAGGGAGGTGAGGTTCTTGAGCTCGCTCCTCGTGCAATCCTCATAGTGAGATCGGTGGTGTTTCGGCAGGACCCAGGTCTCGAACGGGAATCTGGGCGCGTACGGACACATGGCTATGAAGTCCTCGTTCTCGCTGACGACGCGCGTCTGTTCGTCTATCTCCTGGCTGACGATATCGCAGTATATGCAGCGTTCCTTGTATTCGTAGTAGTTCTTGGAGCCGAGCAACTCCTCCGCCACCGACTTCGGTATGATCGGCAGGGCGATGAGCTGCGAGTGGCTGTGGTCGAGGCTTGCGCCGGCGCCCAGGCCGTGGTTCTTGAATATCAGGATGTAGCGGAAGCGCGTGTCCTTCTTGAGGTCGATGATCCTGTCGCGGTACGCCCAGAGCACGTCCTGGAATCGCTCCTCGGGGAGATCGGCCAGCTGCTCATTGTGCTTTTGCGTCTCGATTATCACCTCGTGCGCGCCGATGCCGTTCATCTTGTCGTATATGCCGTCCGCGCGCCTGCCGAGCTCGCCTTCGATCATGAGCGCGGGGAACTTGTTGGGGACCACCCTGAGCGTCCAGTTCGTCCCCTGGGGGCCGGCGCCTTCAGCCCTGTAGGAGAGGACTTCGTGAGGCGTGTCGGTCTCGTTGCCGGCGTCGAACGGGCAGAAGCTGTTGTCGGCCTCGGGCATCGCGCGCTCCGCGGCGCTGAAGATGTTGATCGGTCTCTTGGCCCTCTCGGTAGATATGATCACCCAGCGGCTGACTATCGGGTCTTTCCTCAGTTCCGGCATATCGTCTCCTTTTCAGACTCCCCACATCCTGCGCTCGTAGGTTTCGTCCGGCACGACGAACTGTATATGCGAATATCGCCTGATCTCCACGCCCTTTCTGTAGAGCGCCAGTGTCACGGTCGCGTGGTCCTGGGTCTTGAGCTCCAGGTCGGCGTACTTGAAACAGACCTCGAAGATCGTCTTTGCGGCGAACTCCGGGTTGGGGCCGCCCTGCCTCTCGCCGTCGTCGTCGACCGGGTAGAGGCTTGCGCCCTCCGCGTCGGTCCTGACCTGAAACCAGCGGTGTCCTTTGATCGTATGTATCCCGATGGCAAGGCAATCGTCCGCTGCGAGCACAAACCCCTTCTCGCGCTCGATCGGCTCGATCCTGATATAGAACGCCTGTTCGTTGAAGCCGAAGGATATCGCTTCGAACGGGTCGATGGAGCTCTGGGCCATGGCGCCGCTGGTCCTGCCGTGCACCGTCATGCGCGCGGCGTTCGCCCACTCGAAGAAGGAGGTGTCCATGCCGTTGATGGTCGGTCTCACGAAGCCG
>JBAZOP010000204.1 GCA_041648665.1 bacterium
TCTCGATCGGGGCGAGCTTCCGGTGGTGGAGGGCCAGGATCTCCCGGCGGAGGGGGGTATCCCGGTGCGTGAGAGGGATGCCGGTCATGGGACCGCTCCCGGGTGTTGCGGATGTTGCAGTATCACGGTGCCGCCTCCTCGATGAGGTCGATGGCGGCGGCGAAATTATCCGAAGCGAGCAAGGCTTTTTCGAGCGCTTCGCGGAGTTTCAGGTCGTCCTGGGCCAGCGGCTGGAGGGCACTGATCAGCTGGGCGAGAGCTTCGGATTTTTCCTGGTGTTCCCGGAGCTTGACCAGTAACCCGATCACGGCGAGGTCGCGGGCGGTCGTCATGCCGAACACCGCCGCACGTACTTCTGGCAGTCCTCGGGCGTGACCCGGATGCCGGCCTTCGCCGATACGAGGGATGCCTGCTCCTCCCACCACTGCCAGAAGTTGTCGTCCGGGTCGGACTCCGGGAGGCGGCGGACGTGCTGGCCGTTTATGCCGAGCACTTCTTTGAGTGCCTTGAGGATCTTCTTCTCCTGCCGTTCGCGTTCCTTCTCCTTCGCGGCCCGTCCGATGATAGCTACTTCTATTGAATCAATTACCTGGTTGAGAGCATCCCGTTCGGCCTTCTTCTCCTCTAAAAATTGGATCAGCTTCGCCGTGGGAATACGCCCATTTTGAACGTATTTGCGATAGAGCGTATCCAGTCCGATCGCGTAAATCTCCGGATCGGAATGGCCCAAATTAGCGATGGTTTCCCGTTTATCCCCCTCGGCGTTTAAGCAGACTTTGGCGGGGGATTTGTATTTCCGCCGATTAGCCATGAGATTTCCCCCCTGAAAAGTATGATATATATATCAATTTGGAGGGGGGGTGGATCGGGGTATGAATCAAATATATATATATATATATTACTTTCAAGGTAGCTAGATATAATATAGAATAGTAATATATTTCATACATTTGAACCACTTTTCCTCCTCTTTAAGGCCGTATTTCGGCATTCTGGGCTACAATACTTCGAGTTCTTCGCCGCACGGGGGTTCCTCCAGTACTCGCACCCACAGGTTAAACAGATGAGTTTAACGCTCCCCCAGCCTTTCCGCCCTTTTGTTCCCTGGAAGACGGTTTCGCTCATGGTGCCTCTCCCGTCAGAGGGTGTAGATCGGTCTCTCTCCATACCCGGCGAGCGAGAGCCGCGTTCATGGCATCCACCCGCCGGTTAGCGCCAGGCACGCCCGGGCGAAGAGAAATAACTCCAGCCCCAGCAGCGACGCCATCAGGAGTTCGAGGTAAAAGATAACCTCGTAGCGGATGCGGATCACGTTGGCACCGCCTTGATATCGGTCACGATCATCAGGCAGCGGTCCGGGTAGAGGTACTCGAACCGCTTCCACTTCGACTTGAACAAAGGTGTTTGAATTTTTCCTTTTACGTCCTCAACTATTTCGGTGCCATCATTAAGGGTCACGAGAAAATCGGCGACGTATTCTTCTGCCCTGAACCCTCGCATCTTCTTCCGGCTGCGTCCGCAGATCGGGCACTTTTTTGGGGAAGGGTCATCGGGACCGTACACGCGCCCACAACATTTTTTAAAAGCAGGCTGGAGCTCGAATCGCGGCTGCAATTCGATACTTCGAATAATCCCTTGATGCTGGAATTGTTTTAGCCAGCCGTATCGTTTGGCTTCTTTCTGGCTGTCGAAAGTGATGCCGTCCAGGGTGACTTTTTTCGCGTGGTATTTGGAGGGCATCACTGTCGCCTCCACTTGTAGCACAATCGTAGGAAGCACCGCAGCCCGAACCAGCAGGGGATATCCCACCAGCACCCTCTCGGCGTGCGATAATCGCAGGTCACGATCCATACCTCCGCTCGATGGCCAGGGCCTCCTGCAGCTCCTGGATGGCGATGCGCAGCGGGAAGGCGGGCATGTTCGTGTAAAAGTCCCGCAGGAGAGTAAGGCCGGCCTCGATCTTCGCTTCGGCTAAAGGATTCATAAAACACCTTTCCGTAATGCCTCTATCGACCGTTTGCGCCATGCAATTTGATCCTCCAGCCATCGTATCTCGGCTTCCAGGTTCGGGATCAAGTCGGGCCGTTTCGGGCACCCGATATAGGCGCAGCGCAGGCGGGCGGTCACCGGGTGCTGGCATTCCAGGCCATTTATCAAGGTGCACCCCTCGGCGATGTCGCGGCACCATTCCGAGTAGTCCATCATACACCTTCCAGCGTCTTCTGCCGCTTGTCCAGGAGGACGCATTCGTGCGCCCGCACCCGCTCGGTATGCTCGCAGTTCTCGCAGAAGGCGTGCTCGCTCTGGTCGTCGTCGAGGACTGCGCCGCACTGCTCGCAGCACCGCACGTGGGCGACGGGCTTCGTGGGGAACGGGGGAAGGTTCACGTAAAACCACCTTCCAGCCCTTCCGTCGCCCAGGACGGCCCCGGCGGCGCTCGCGGCGGCAGGGCGTAGAGCGGGATCTCGCGGATGCGGTCGAACAATAGCCGCTCGAACAGGGCCCGGGCGGTATGATAACTCCCGTCT
>JBAZOP010000205.1 GCA_041648665.1 bacterium
TCGACAGAATGGCAGGAGGTTTCGGCGGTGGTGAAGGATGTCGCCCAAACCGGCTGCTATCCTGGCACAAAATTCTGGAACAGCACCAAATACGTGAAGATCGTCATCCTGCCGATCAACGGCGGCGTCATCTATTTCGATGATCTGAAGTTTGAGGAAGTGAAAGCAGAAGTTAAAAATCCTCAAGAAGGGGAGAAGTGACTTGCAACTCAGCTATCCCGCTCCCAGGTCGCCACCGGACGCATGAAATGGGAGGGCAGAGTTTCCACTCGCTGTCAATAGGTGAAACTGAAAATATGAATGAAAAAAACCCACCATGTCGAAATCCACTTTGAATTTCGATTGTTCACTAAACCGTGAAAAGACGTCGCGGTTCCTGACCATGCGCCTCCTGGCGTATCCGGGTGGAAGCCCCGGCTTTGAAGATCCGGTGTCGGCCATGGAGGTGGAAGGCGCCAATGTGAATGACCTCGCTTCCACGCCACCGATGGCGGCGCACGGCGTTGAAGCCGTGCGCCTCCCGCCAGACGCGGTCTTGCGTTTGACGAGAGTTCGGGTTGACAAAATGGTCGGACACGCGGTTCCGACCGCCCGACTCGAAGCTTCCAGAGCGTTCGACGGCGGGACGCCGGATCCGGCTCTCTGCCCTGAGACGTCCCGTGCTCCCCCGCGGAGACCGCGGAGGCGGGCGGCTACTTTCCTGGTGCGCCGCAGGCCAGCTCCACCGGCGGACAACGCCGCGGAGGGCGGGTCAGGAGCCGCGCGTCCGATGAGATCGATGTTCAGCTACGCACTCATACAGTATCCTCCATTGAACGAGATAGTCGACCTCCGGCTCGATTCCGGCCAGGTCGTATTCTCTCCATTTGCGTTCGAGCGTGTCGTTCATGACGGCGAGATATCCGTGGTACTCCTCCTCGTGGACGCGCTCGAAGCCGCTTCCAAGCCATCTCTCAGGCATGTAATACGCCCCCGCCCTGACCAGGGACCGCGCCACGTCGAGAAATTTCTTGGCTGTGGCCAGACGGCTTCTGCCGCCCTTGGCTTCGATCCTCTTGTGCTTTTTCATGAGGACGTGTTCCGCGAGATCCCACTGAAGCCTGCCTGCCGGATCCGCGGTCGTGCCGCAGTGGCGCGCCACCTGAAGCAGATAGTTGCGCAGGCGCCTGTTGGTGTCGGGGGGAAGCCCGCCCTTGCGTGGCGGCGAGTCCTGGCCGCCTGTCTGCTTTTGCCTCGACACGATACCGGCGTACGAGGCCATGTGGTCGGCGTCGGGCCAGCGCTCCGTTGGGCCAAGTTCCGCGCACACGTTCCCGGCGAGCGTCACGCCCACGCCCGGGATCGTTGTAAGCCAGAAACCGGGAGTCTGGACGAGGCATCTGGCCATCTCGTTCTCCTCGAACCACAAGGACTTGCGCAAGGCGCGCATGGACTCGACCTTGGAGGCGAGGCTCCGGGCTTGGTACTCGGCGACCTCCCCCTCGACGGGGGCGATGGCGTTTTCCGCCAAAGCCTTGAGCCCCGTGGCCGCCTCGGACGGCTTGTGCACGCCAAGCGAGGCAAGCCGCTGGGCGAGGGTCGCCTCCCGTGTCCGTCTGAACTTGTGGATGGTGAAGTCCTTCTCAAGGATGGCGAGGCAGGCGTCCGAGAACGGCGCGACAGGCGGCCTCGCCGCGTCGAGGAACCCCGGGAAGAGCGTCTCCACCAGGCGGTGGATCCTGTTCTTGAGGGCGGTCTCGTCGCAGACCAGACGCCCCCTGGCCCGGGAGGCGCACCGCATCTTGTGCCACAAGCCGTCGTGCCTCTCCAGGTTGCGGGCGCGGTGATGGATTATGGCTTCGGCGATGCCCGTCATGTCGATCTGGTCAGAGCTGGCTCTGGTGGACGAGCGGTACTTCTTCGCCTCCTTGGCGCCAACCCGCAAGAGCATGTAACGCTCGGCGCGGAGCGCCTCGAGGAAGTTGATGGCGTAGGCGGCGGGATCCTCGCCCCCCACAAGCACGCGTCCCCTGTCGATCTGAAGGCGGTTCCTCTCCCGCTCGATCTTGCCGACAAGGAAGCGGACGCCCTCCATGGTGTTGAACACCCGCAGTGGCCTCGACAGCGCCTCGCCAGTGCCGAGGCATACCAGCGCCGCATGCTCCCGTTTGGCGAAGTCGAGGGGGACGACAAGGGTCTTGCGCGAGTCTCCGTCGAAAAGAATGGACGACGCCTCTTGACTTCTTTCCGGGTAGATGCTTCTTTTCATCTGGAACCTCCTTGTGGGTTTTCGATTCCGCGGCGGGAGCCCCGTGCCCTCGACCGCTCTTTTGAATCGCGCGGCCTCAATGGACCGCTCCGCCTACAAGGAGGTTCTTTTTTTGCCGAAGTCAAGTGCATCTTCCCCCCCCCGTTCGGCGTCCGGATCGGAGTGGCTTCGCCGAGCTTCGCATCCCCTTCGGGGGCTCCGCTCGCCACTCCGACACGTTCACCGAAAATTGTACAGGACATTCCTGTCCGCCAGTTGGGCGGGTAAGA